>JAACEL010000029.1 GCA_011682535.1 Nitrospiraceae bacterium
TCTTCTGACAGATTCTTTCGGCAGCGCAGGTAGAGCGGAAGCGCCAACACGTCTTCTTTCCCGGCCGATACGGCCGCGTTTACCGTGGCATCTGCCGCTTGTTCGCACACTCGATTGGGGCCCAGAGCTTCCAGAAAGGCTGAGAGACCCCAGAGTGCGCTTTCGACATTTGAAACGCCGTCCCGGACAATCTCTCCGGCCCGTGCTTCTGCCGCCAGAAGTGTCTTCGCGCGGAACTCCTCGTAGCGCGCATGATCGCCGGGCATAGCCCGCACGAGTTCCGCCAGCGCGCGCACCATAATCCAATGGTAACTCTGTTTGGCATTGTGAGGGTCCACCCATCGACCGTTCTCCATCAATCCAGGAAGGACTCCAAGAGCCGCCTTTTCGATAGCGGAATCGAGGTCCCCCGAGTCGTCCGTTATCGAATGCAGCTTTGCGAGCAGCCAAACGGAAAAGGCATTGTAGTTCCAGTTGGCACACAGGCGCTGACTCGCCGCCCACTGGCCCGCCTTCTTCGCCGCGGCCAAGTAGCGCTCCTCGCCGGTTACGCGGTAACCTTCGCATAGGGCAAAGCCACAGCATCCGGTGTCGAATTGCATATCGGGCAAGGCCAGCACAATAAAGCCGTTCTCTATGGCTTCCGGACGCTCTTCACGGAGTTTCTTCACCATGGCACGGACGTTGGGTGGTGCGGACCCGCCAGGCTCCGCGGGATAGGGGAACATCCCGGAGCGGTGCTGGCGAGAGACAAGATAGTCCAGCTCTTCGCGTGCCCGGGCGACATAGCCGGGCGCCCCCCCGCTATCGAGTTCCGCCATGGCCAGACACGCCAAGGCGATGTAGGCGGATTCGCGCAGTTCCATTTGATTGTTCTGGGCCAACGCGCTGCGCGCGCCACGGGTGGCGAGCCGCGATTGCCACGAATCCTCCCAGCGGCGCGCCAGCTTCTCGACCGGTGGCCGGGTCACGTCGATGGGGGTGAAATGCTTTTCAGGCGATTCGGGTACGCCCGCGTAGGGTCCCAGCGCCGCTCGGATTTGTCCCACCACCTGGGCCACGGAAGCTTCGTCTTTGGCGGCCATGGCCCGCTCCAGCTCCGGCGCGAGCGCCTTCACGCGTGCCCTGCGCTCAGCGGGCAGGGCCTCGCCCGGCGCTTGCGCATGCATGGACGGAGCGGCAAACGCGAGGACGCACATGGCGGCGGCAACCCCTATAAAACGACGATCCATGGATGTACTCCTCGGCGGTTCTTGCATGCGCCCGCACTTCACAATCTATGTTGGAATAGCCGCTTCGCGTTTCCGGCCAGAATCTTCTTCTTGGTCTCGTCGTCCAATTGGGCCAGCAGCACCTTGCCCACCTGGCCTCCCGCGTTGAGATATGGCATATCGGTGCCGAAGAGCACACGTTCCGGTCCCAACTCCGCCACGAGCCGCTCCATGGTTCCCAATGGGAGAGCGGAAATGCACGTATCCACATGGACATTCCGCTTGTCCTCAATGAGAGGAAGGGCTCGGTCTAGGTTCTCGGGACCAAAGTGATGGGCAATGAGGAAATTCGTATCGGGATATTCGTCGGCAAGCACCGGTACGGCTTCGAGATCCCGCGGCGGATAGATATGCACCAAGGCGGGACAATGTAGTTCCGCCGCGGTGCGCCAAGCCCACCGATAGGCGTCGCTGGCCAAGGGACATTGGTGGATTTCCGCATGGATTTTCAGACCTGCCAGGAAGGGACTCTCCCTGAAGGGCGCAAACAACTGATCGAGACGCGATGCATAGTGCGGATTCACCACGAAATACATCCGGAATCGATCCGGATGTTGCCGGCAGACCTCCAGGACCTCCTGGTTGCCCGGCACGGGGTCGCCCGCGAGCGCCCGAAAAGAACTCACGATCGACTTGTCGATGCCAATGCGGTCCATCTCAGCGAGGAGGTCGGCGGCATCACGGTGCGGCATGTTGAACTGGAAACAACGGCCGTAGTGCTGGTGCACATCGACCACCTCGATATCGTCGAGGCGCTTGCCGTCCAGGCCGGCGGCGAGAAGTCCGCTCTGCCCGCTCATCGAACGCCCTCCAACAGCCGGTCCAGGTTCCCGTGTGCGATCTGCGCTTTCTTCTCATCCCCTATTCCCGCGTACATCAACATGCCAATGGGAATGGCCGGCGAGAATTCGGGCAAGCCGGTGTCGAACAACAGCCGCTCGGGTCCGTAGCGATGGCAGATGTCCTCAATGCATCGATGCACGGCGAAATACGAGAAGGTGAAGTGGAAGCTCGGCAGACTATCCAACAGAGCGTAGATGATTCGGGCTTCCAGGAACTTCGGCCGCAAACAGACCAAAGGCAGTTCAGGATAAGAACGGGCCAAGGCGTGGATCTCGTCCCAGGGGCGGGCCAAGGCCTCGAAGAGGAGGGGCATGCGATGGGCAGCCATGGCGGAGAGGAGATCGCCGCAGACCCAGGGGCTCAGGGGGTAGTTGTATTGCCCGGGTCCGGGGAAAACGCGTAGTGCGCGAACACCCGCCGTCAATGCGTCCTCCACGAAAGACGTGGGAGGCAACGGCCCTCGTGCGTCGGGGGCCGGAGCGACCCAAGACGGCACGAGGCGGCCGCATCCGCCCACCTCCAGCATGAGTGCTTCGTTGCCCGTTACCGGGTCATAGGTGGCCGCCTCGGTACCGTGGACCAAGGCCCGATCGATGCCGAACGCGTCCATCGTCTCCAAGAGCCGCCCAGCGCAGGCGATGCCCGCCGGAGCGGTCCGGACGCCGGAACCGATGCGGCAGTTTGCGTCGAAGAACTCCAAGTTTTCATCCCTGGGTTATGTGGCATGCCCATTCACGGCACGAAGTGCAGCCCGTCTCTGTCTGCTTCCTGACAGTATAGCTGGAAAGCCATTCTCGCCGCCCAAAGCCGGGGCGTGTACGCGCCCCGGCTTCAGTATCTCTCCTTGCATCCGTAGGTCTGCCTCGTCGTTTACAGACCGTACTGGCGCTCGCTAACGGGCAGCTCGGACATGAAATTGCCCGTGGTGATTTCCCCGCCGGCAATGCGCGCAAAGCGCTCGGTGGCCGGATAGACGCTGGGATAGCGCACGAAGGCCACATGGCCATCCATGTAGAGCACATTGGAGCCTCCGGGAACGTGTGAGAACTCCGCTACCTGCGTCGACACCAAGTCGAGATAGACGGACATCTCGCTCTGTGCCATGGCCGAGGCCGCCGGGTTGTTGATATCCGTGATGAAGAACCGCTCAATGCCTTCGCGCAGACGATACAGCGTGTCGCTTCCGAGAATCGACCCATAGCCGGGAACACCGGAGTCGGAGGTGTTGATGTCAGAGTCGAAGTTGGTTGTGTTGGTCAAGGCGAGCATGGCGAATGCCGCCCACGAGTCCCGCGCGGAGAAGGGGAAATAGATGTAACTGCCCGAGTGGACGAAACTGGGCTCGAAGGTGTCGGTGCTATCCAGCCACGCGCCGGGAGCGCCGGGGCTCACACTGCTTCCGTCGAAACCCTTCGAGGAACCCGGCGCCTCGAGCACCAATGCGTTGTCCGCGTCCGAGGGGCAGATCATGATGTGCGGATCGGTGAGGTACTCCGGATAGAGGCTGCTCACCTGGAAGACGATGGGACTTTGGCAGGGCGATTCCGTACCGAACAGCGCCAGACACGCCGGGGCGCTGATCTGCCCGTGCGGGAATTTCTCACCCTTCGATTCGTTGGCGTACATCTTCAAGACGATGCCCATCTGCTTGAGATTGTTCGCGCAGCTTGCGCGCCGTGCCGACTCTCTGGCCCGGGCCAGTGCCGGCAGCAGGATGGCGGCAAGAATGCCGATGATGGCGATAACCACCAATAGTTCAATCAATGTGAATCCTGTTTTCTTGTTCATGATATCTTTCCTTTCTTCTTGGGTCACTCTCTTTCACTTACTCCGAATCAACTTTGGTCGACCACCAGCGCATGCGCTGGTCATTCCTACACAATCGGCGCCGCCACACGCGAAACGGCGTCTTCGACGGCCTCAACGGTTCGGGCCACGTCCTCATCCGTCAATGCCGCACTCACAAAGAACGCATAATTCCGGCGCGTCAGGATGCCCTCGTCCAACATGTTCTCGACGAAAGCGCCCGCGGCTTCCTCATCCTCCTCACCCCCATTCAGGAAGCGGACTCCGGGCATGGAGATAAGGCCAAATGCTTCCACCCCCTCCTGGCCCCCGGTGATGGCACGGAATGCGGCGGCCATCGTGTCGCTGATGGCGTGCACCCGGTCAAGCACACCGGCAACGGCCAACTCGCGGATCGTCGCCTTGGCCGCTGCAAGCGACAGCGCCTCTCCCGCAAAGGTGCTCGATATCCAGAGGTCCGCGGCTATTTCCATCAGTTCCCTGCGCCCCACCGTCGCCGAAAGCGGCATGCCGTTGGCCATGGCTTTGCCGAAGGTCGCCAAGTCGGGAGTGACGCCAAAGAGTTGTTGTGCGCCGCCCAAACCCAATCGGAATCCCGTGATGATCTCGTCGAAGACCAATACGATGCCGTGCCGATCGCAAATGCTTCGAGCCGTCCGCAGAAAGTCACCTGAATCATCCACCAACATCGTGTCGATAGTGACGCAGGCAATGTCGGCGCCGTGCCGGGCGACGAGGGATTCCAGGGCGGCCACATCGCCGTATTCAAGGTCAAAGACCAGCGCCGCCAGCGCCTTGGGTACCCCGCGGGCGTCCTCCCCGCCACGGGTACCGTTCCCACGCCGCTTCGCCACCCACCAATCGTGCCAGCCCGCATAGCCACAGCTAATGACTTTCTCCCGGCCTGTGCATGCCCGCGCGATCCGAAGGGCCGCGGTCGTGGCCTCGGCGCCTGTCTTGAAGAAGCGCACCATCTCAGCGCAGGCGATATGCGCAATCATCAGTTCGGCCACCTCAATTTCCAGCGCCGAGTTCAACGAAGTCAGCATCCCCTTGCGCAATTGCCGGGTGATGGCTTCGTCGACGGCCGGGTGGGCGTAGCCAAGAATGATGGGGCCGAGCGCCATGACATAATCGATGTATCCATTGCCGTCGACATCCCAAACATGGGCTCCTTCGGCGTGGTCCCAGTAGGCGGGCCAGCGATCCCGCACGTACTTCTCAGGACGTTTGCTGATTGTCTGTGTGCCGCCCGGGATAATCCGTCGAGCCCGTTCGTACAACTGATTGGAACGTTCAACCTTCATTCAGATGCCCTTCTGCCCGGATATCTCACCGGCTTTCTGCTGCGCGTGCGAAACCCGGTGAGATATCCGGGCTAGCTTCCCCTGGACTCTCGCCCGGGACTGTTCACTTTCATTCCGCGCGGGATCGGCGGACTTGGCTCCCTTCCTCGAAGCGCTCCGCGAGATTCTGGGTGTAGTGGCTGGGCGAAACCCCGACCTTGGCGGTGAACTGTCTTGAGAAATACTCCGGGCTCGAGTAACCGAGCCGGTAGCCAATCTCGGAGACCTGCGCGTCCGTGCTCACCAGCATCTTCTTCGCCTCGGAGATCCGCAGGTGCCCCTGGTACTGAATAGGCGTCATCCCGAAAGCCTTCTTGAACAGCCGCACGAAGTGGTATTGGCTCATGCATGCTTCGTCGGCGATCTCTTTCACCGATAGGCTCCGCTGGTAGTGCTCGCCTACAAAACGCCTGGCCTTCTCCAGCCGCAAGAGCCCTTTGACGCGGTTGGCGTACTGGCGCAAAGGCACGCGTGAGAGGTCTTCCCGGGCCGCCCGGCACACCAGGGAGAGAAACTCCAGCATCTGCGACTGCAAAACTAAGTCATAGTCGAAGGGGTGCTGGGCCACTTCGAGGGAGAGGCGCTCGACGATGAGTTCAATGGCCGGGCGTAGCTCCGGCGATGTGGTGAGCGACACACGCTCCTCTACGATGAAATGGCGGTAGAAGGGCAGCACCATGGGGAAAACGCCTAGATCGTCCAGATAGACTTCCGGATCTCGGGCAAAGGAGAAGTCCAACTCCACGACCAGGGACTTCCACAGTTCGACGCCCGAATCGATTTCGCCATGGTGCACAACGTTACGCGGCGTGAAGAAGAAATCGCCGGCCCCGCTTTGTACGCTCTTTCCCCGGATCTCATAGTGTCCCTGCCCCGAGATCGTGTAGATAAGCTCATGGTGGCCGTGCCGGTCGTTCCGGAATTGCCAACCCGGATACTTGGCGTTGCTGGCAACCCCGAAGACATGGAAGACCATGTCTCCCACAGGAATCTGCATGTGCGTCTTGCAGAAGACCTCGCTCTGATATTCGCTGGAAACCTCGACATGCTGTTTTTCTGAAGGCCGTTGGTCCACGGGTAATGCCTCCTGACTGTTCTTGCGGTCTCGGCGCGCCCGGTGTGTCCCGGTTGCCCCGTCATGATGCAGCACAATGCCCCAAAGAGCAATAGAGTATATTGCGAGAAGCCTATACTATCTTGCGCGCGGTCGATGAAATGCGACTTAAAACGCTGGCATTAGAACTCATATATTCATGTATTTCAAGGGCTTAGCGCGACGGAAGCCACACCCTGCGCCATGCTGGTCAATTAGATCCCCGAACAGATAACAGCAATATTCTGCATGTGTTGCGCAATACAACACATATGGCTTCGCGTGTCGCTGTGTAATGCTTGCCGGTGCCTCTCAGATGCGGAATCAAGTTCTTCCAGCAAGGCAGGGCAAGACTGGCGGTATCGGCGAAAACCCTTCAACAGCAAGGAGTTGGAAAAAGGATGAAGACACATAGAGTTGGGGTGATCATGGCGGGGGTTACCGGGCGCATGGGCTCAAATCAACACTTGGCCCGCTCCATAGGAGCCATCCGGTCTCAAGGGGGCCTTCAGGTATCCGACGGTGAGGTCATCCTTCCGGACCCCATTCTTGTGGGCCGCAACGAAGCGAAGTTGAAGCGCTTATCGGCGGCCCACGGTGGCCTACCCTATACCACGGACCTGGACCTCGCACTGTCAGACCCCACCTATGCCGTCTACTTCGACGCCAACACGACGCAGTTGCGCGCCCCCTGTGTGGAAAAGGCCATTCGGGCGGGGAAGCACATCTACTGTGAGAAGCCCACGGGAACCACGACGGACGGCGCTTTGCGCCTGTACCGCATGGCCACGGCCGCCGGCGTCAAGCACGGCGTCGTCCAGGACAAGCTGTGGCTGCCCGGCATCCTGAAACTACGATACCTGATTGACAGCGGTTTCTTTGGGCGCATTCTCTCCGTCCGCGGTGAGTTTGGATACTGGGTCTTCACGGGCGAGCATCGGCCCGCCCAACGCCCTTCCTGGAACTACCGGAAAGAAGATAGCGGAGGGCTCATCATCGACATGCTCTGCCATTGGCGCTACTTAGTGGATAATCTGTTTGGCAAGATCACCGCGGTGTCCTGCCTCGGCGTCACCGCCATCGACCAGCGATGGGATGAACGAGGATTACCCTACAAAGCCACGGCCGATGATTCCGCGTACGCCACATTTGAAACAGACCTGGCCGTCGTGTGCCATTTCAACTCGTCTTGGTGTGTCCGGGTGCGGCGCGATGACCTGCTGACGGTTCAGGTTGACGGCACCAATGGTTCGGCGGTGGCCGGACTCCAGGACTGCGTTGTACAGCCTGACGCCATGACGCCAAAGCCGGTTTGGAATCCCGACGTGGACAACCCCATCGACTTCTACGGAGACTGGCGCCCAATGCCCAACACGTTCGAGAGCAAGAACGCTTTCAGGGCACAGTGGGAACTGTTTCTCCGGCATCTGGTTCTTGATGAACCTTTTCGGTGGGGCCTGCAAGAGGGCGCTAAGGGAGTGCAATTGGCCGAACTCGGCCTTGAATCGTGGAAGAAACGCGCTTGGGTGGACGTGCCCACTCTGAAATAGCACCAGGAGATGCACTGCGGGTCTATCGTAATGAGTGGCATCGTGTGGGGCGCAGGTTATCCCAGCTTACGGAGTTGGAGCCATGTCGTTGTTCGTGCAGTTCTCCTCGATGCGGAAGCGCGGCGCCGTGGAGACGCTCTCGGCGCGGACGTTTTGGAACGTCGAGTCGTGCACGTCGTCGAGCACGAATGCCGGGCGCGCATCTTCCTGGCGGATGGCGATTCGGATGTCGCTCAGCCGCAGATCTTTCGCATGACGGATGTAGAACCCGTAAGCAGGCAGTACGCCGAACATCCGGTTCTCCGGGTATTTGGTCGATTTCTCCTCGACCGTGCGTTGGGCGTCTTCCTCCGTCCGGACAGGGAACCCCCCGAGGATCTCGATGTCTACGTCATGGATGGTCACCCGTTCGACAAAGTGGCCCGGAATTCCCGTGATGCTGGACGCATAGGGCGTGTAATTGTGTACCGCCCGCTCCTCGTCGGTGTACTTCTTTGCGTCGTTGACGGTGGCCCGAATGCCGCTGATGTGCACGTCCTGAAGCGTGCCCACACTGGGCGTGGTTTCGACGCCGTCGACGTATACCGGGCGATTGCGGTCGCCAAGCTTGATGAAGATGGGCGTTTCCACCACGTCCATCTCAATATTGCGCACGGTGACGTTCCGCATGACGCCGCCGTCCACACACTCCAGAGCCAGACCTGCGATGCCCGTCTGCCACACCGTGTTGTTCTCGATGAGAATGTTTTGAAACCCGCCCGACGAATCCGTGCCCGCCTTGATGCCGTTGCAGAGGCTGCGCACTCTGTTGTTGCGTATCACCACGTTCTTGCAGCCCTCGGGCGTATAGGCCTTGAGGCAAATGCCATCGTCCAACGCATCGATGTCGCAGTTCTCCACAACTACGTTTTCGCAGTCCACGATGTTGCAGCCGTCGTTGTTCCTGAAGGTGCTGTCCATAACGGTTATGCCGTCAACCCACACGTTGCGGCATCTCGTATACGTTTCGGTCCAGAATCCTGACGACGTAAACGTCACGTCTTTAACCGTCACGTTCGTGCACTCGTCGAACCAGATGATGCAGGGGCGATGCTTAGCCCTCCGGTCTCCGTCCATGAAATCGTTCGGACTCTGGCTGTTGCCGTTTAGCGTGCCTTCACCTGTCACCGAGATTCCGTCGGCTCCCTGCGCGAAGAGCAGGCTTGTGCGGAGGTAGCGGTCGTAGCGCGCCTTGGTGCGCGGTTCGTGGGGCGGGTAGTCGCGAAACCACGGGCTGCCGAGTAGAACCGCCTTGGGCTCGAGATGGAGATTGACGCGATCGCGCAGCTCGACACCGCCTGTGAGAAATGTCCCCGAGGGCACCGTCACCCGGCCGCCGCCGGCAAGAGCGCATGCGTCGATCGCCCCTTGAAGTGCCTGTGTGCAGAGAACGTCGCCGCCCTCGATCGCGCCATACTCGAGTATGTTGAACTCAACCTGTCTTGCTTTCAAGTGCTGGCCCACCGCAGGCGCCGCGTGCTTTTCCTCTCCGTTAGCCGGAGAACCGATGAGGCCAACGATGAAAGACAGCCCCAGGACCACGCCCTGTTTCCCGAGCAAGATTCCACGCATATTCTTACTGGCTCCCCAGGTTTGGCTTGCGGCTGCTGCTTATTTGGCTGCGCACGGCCGCGAAAACGGTCAAGGACATCCCCGTAAAGCAATCGCTCGAAACGGCCTAACCACGCCCACAGAACGTGGCATCGCCGGCCGTTTCGGGGTTGAGCCAATTGACTGGACTTCGACGTGCGGGCATCATACCTTTTCGCGAGAAAAAAAAGAAGAAACCAAACGCTTGTGGTGAGAAAAGCGGGGGAGTTCGGCGTAGCCGCCTCAGTTTGTATAGGGCACGGTTCCGGTTTCGTCGGTGGGGTAGTTCCACTGGTCGATGTAGACGTCGCCGGGCTGGAAGGTATCGTGGGTTTCGTCGAGGCGGCGTTGCAGGGCTTGGTCGAGACGGGCCTGGAGGCTGGCGTGTTTCGAGTCGTTGCACAGATTGCGCTGCTGGTAGGGGTCTTCCTGATTGTCGTAGAGCAACCAGGCGCCCTGTAGGTCGCGCACGTAGGTGTATCGCCGCGTGCGTACGCCGCGATACTCTTTCCCTCCGTTCTTGCGCGTCCACTCGCCAAAGGGCGTGTAGCAGGCGATCAGCATGGCGTCGTCGTCGAGTTTTTCGGTCCCCGCGATGATCTCGGCGTAGCCGCGTCCTTCGACCGAAGGGGGAATGTCGATCCCGCACAGGCCCAGCAGCGTGGGCATGAGGTCGGGCGCGTTGATGGGTTCGTCCATGACGCGGCCGCGTTTCCCGAACGCGGCCGGATACCGCACGAGCAGGGGCACCATGATCGACTCGTCCCATGGCCGCTGTTTGCGCGCTTGGCCCTGCGACCCGATCATGTCGCCGTGGTCGGAGGTGAACACGAACACGGTGTCATCTTCCAGACCCCGTTCGCGTAGCGTGCCAAGCAAATCACCGATGCAGTCGTCCATGGCGGCGCAGTGCGCGTAGTACCCGGCGAGGTCGCGCCGGGACGCCTCGGCTTCGCTTTCGGGCACGTTGCCGCGCAAGCGAACCCCGTCGGCGCTGTAGCGTTTCTTGTACCTCTCCGGAGCCGTCTGGTAGGGGTTGTGCGGTGGACCCCAGGAGAGGAACAGCGCGAACGGTTTGTCTGAAGTCTTCTCGCGGATGTAGCGCTGCGCCTCGCGCGTCTGGGCGATGGCGTCGTAACCCTCCCACGCGCGCTTTTCGTCGGTGTCACCGTAGTAGAACGAGTTATTGTAGTCGTGCGTGCACTCGAGCACTTTCCAGAACTTGAAGCCTTGCCGCCGCTCGCGGGGGATGAAGCTCGAGCGGCCATGTCCGTCAAGGTGCCATTTGCCGATGTAGGCGGTGTCGTACCCGGCCTCGTTGAAGCACTCAGCGACCGAGACGGCGTCGTTGCTCAGGCAGACGTCGTTGACGAAGACGCCGTGGGTGAGGGGGTACTGGCCGGTGAGCAGGCTGGCGCGATAGGGCGAACATACTGGACAGCAAGAGACGGCGTTGATGAAGTTGACGCTTTCCGCGGCCAGCGCGTCGAGGTGCGGGGTTTCGATATTGGGATCGCCCGCGTAGCCGGTGGCCTGTCCGCGCCATTGGTCGGCGAACACAAAGACAACATTGGGCTTACGCGCATGCGGCATCGCGTCTACTCCTCCAATGCCCAGCGCGGCCCACGCCGAGCCGATCGCCAACTGCTTCAGAAATCCTCTTCTTCTCATGGGTCGATGCTGGCTCCTGTTGGACAAGATAGCAGATTATCGCGCCATCTGAAAGCGGGAGTCGGCGGGCCTCGTGCGCATGAGGCGCCCAATAGACAGAGGGCGTGATGGGCACGCCCAGGCGGCAGGCAATGGAACACGAACTTTGAAGTTGGTGGAAAACCTGTACGCACGAACGATCGAGCCGCTGGCCCGATGGCTCCGGCAGGCTGTGCCTCGAGCGCAACATAGAAGACGCAAGGCCCGCCTCGCCGCCCTCTCGTGGAAAACCATCCTGGCGCGGCGCATCGAACGGCGCGCGGGTTGTGTGCCCCTGCCCCTTCACGTCCGCGCAACTGAAAGGAGGTGTACCATGCAGTTTGACGCCAATGCGCATCTGGCTGTGAATCTAGCGTTAAGTACTTTGGATGAAGGACAGACTGTGGACTTGGCGGCCCTGTTGGCCTCGCTGTGCCAGGCACTTCATGTAGGACGGATCGCGCCCGACATGGCCCAGTGCCTGCCCACGCCGGCCCCCCGGCGGTGGCCAACCGAAGAGCCGCCTTTGGCCCCGGCGATCCGCGCCGCGATCGAACGAATCGAACGCGAGTGTGGAACCGTGTCCGGGGAACGCCTCTTCCTGGAACTGGCCTCAAGCCAAGCGGGAAGAGAACTCCTCGAGGAGCGTGGGGCGGACCCGGAGCAGGTCGCTCAGTGGCTGAAGGACGTGTCGGACCACGTCGGCGTGGCAATCGCGCCCCCGCCTGACTCGGCGCAGGAGACGGTCTCAGCGAATGAAGATGGCAACGGGGACGGACCAGGTGAAGATTGGTGCGACGAGATCTTCGACAACTGCCCGAGCCGCGAGCACGAGTTACACAACGAAGGCAACCGTCTCTACGGCGAGAACGAGTTCGAGAAGGCCGTCGAATGCTACAGCCAGGCGCTCGAACTCAACGCCGACTTGGTCGAAACCTTGTTCAACCGGTCGCTCGCCCACACCCGCCTGACTCGCTACGACGAGGCCATCGAGGATATGAACCGGGTGATCGAGCTGAATCCCCACCTCGGCGAAGCGCAGTACACCCTCGGCCTCATCCGCGAGTACCAGTTCGAATACGAGAAGGCTGTCGAATGCTATGAAAAGGCCATCGAAATGGGCTACGAGAAAGCTCAAACGCAGATCGAGGTGGCGCGGCAGAAGCACGAAACATATCGCAAGGGTGGCAATGGGGGACGCAACAGCGAAGACGAACGTCACGAGGCCCGGCGGCGCGAGTTTGACGCGCTGCTTGCGTTGTTGCGCTTGTGGAAGGACAACGATTTGTTCCGCGGTGGCAGCGGCACGGCCAAGTGGCGCGGGTCGCCTGAACGGACACGCGTGATCGAGTTCCTGCGCGACTACGGTTGGATGCGCACTGAAACTGAAGCGGAGAGCCGGGGATGCTCGGGCCGTGAGCGCGAGATTCGCTCGGTGATGACCACACTGCTAAAGATGACACGGTCGAGTTGTGTACTGCTCGGCCCGGCCGGCAGCGGCAAATCGAGCGTTGTGTATGAAGTGGCGCACCGGATGCAGACCGGGAGTCCCGACCTGCCCGAAACCTTGCGCGACTGCGATATCTTCGAGCTGTCCTCAGCCTTTCTGCAAGCCGACACGATGTACCGGGGCCAATACGAGGAACGCGTGCGGCAACTGATCCAGTTGCTGCAACTCGTGCCCAACATCAAGCTGTTCGTCGACGAGACCCACGCGTTCTTCCAGAGTTCGATGGAATACGACGGGGGCTCCAACTTCAACCGGGCCAACCAGGCCTTCAAGATGGTGATGGCCGACGGATCGGTGTCGGTGATCGGCTGTTCGACCTGGGCCGAATACCGCCGGTTCATCGAGACGGACCTCGCATTGGCGCGGCGGTTGGACGTCATCCGAATCGAACCCCTGGGACGCGACATGACGGCCTCAGTCCTGCGCGAGCGTAAGGCCGGGTTCGAACGCCACTACGGCCTCCGCATCGACAATGCCCTGGTCGACCGCGCCTACGCCCTGACAGAGGAGTATCTGCCCGGGCGCCCGCAGCCCGACATCTCGATTCAGTTGCTGGACACCGCGTGCGCGTTGGCCCGTTACGCAGGCCCAAAGCTCACCGGCGCCGCACTGAACGAAGCGATCGAAAACATCATTGGCCGTCCGGTGATGACGGCCGAGGGCCTGACGCGCGACGATGTGTTCGAGCGGCTGCGCCGGTACGTCGTGGGCCAAGACAAGGCCCTGACGGCCATCGCCGACACCGTCGCGGCGGCGCTGGGGCCTTGGAACCACCGCCGCGGTCCGCGTGGTGTGTTGGTTTTCGCGGGGCCGACGGGAGTCGGCAAGACGGAAACCGCCGTGCGGTTGGCCGAGACGCTTGGCGGCGATCGCGAGGCATTGATCCGGATCGACTGCAATGCGCTGCAAGGCACCGCCTACGACGCCGAACTCGCCGTGCACCGGCTGCTGGGATCGCCACGCGGCACACGGGGTTACATCGATGGACAAGGCGGCCTCCTGTCGCGCGTGCGCGATCTGCCCGAGTGCCTCGTCCTGTTCGACGAGTTCGAGAAGGCCAATCCCGCCGTCGGCAAGCTATTGCTGCAGATCATGGACGACGGACGCATCGAAGACACCGACGGTAACCTGCTCGATTTCCGCCGCGCGTTCCTGGTCTTCGCGACCACGGCCGGGGCTGCCTACCAGAATCGGACCGGCCTGCGCCCCAACTCCGCCGACCGCACGAAACAACCCGCCGTCGAGGAATCCGAACTACGCAAGACGTTCGACCGCATGGGACTTGGCAAGGAGTTCATCGGCCGCATTGAGCAGATCTTCCTGTTCGATGGCCTGACGGAAGGCACCATTGCCGCCATCATCGAGGGACAACTGGAGGAAATGGCCCGGCACGCCAAAGCGCGAAAGGTGACGCTGTTGTGGGATGAAGACGTCCCGCGCCGCCTGGCCACCCACTGGCAACCCCAATACGGCGCCCGCGACGCCGCCTCCCTCCTGCGCCGTCACGTCACCGTCCCCCTCAACCAAGCCCAAACCGCCGGCGAATTGGACGGCATCACGCGAATCCGGCTTCGCCTCAGGAAGAAGACCGGCAATACAACCGCAACGCGGCGAACAAAGCGGACGTTTACGCTGTTCGTGGAGTGAGGGATTGTAGCCTTGGCTCAATACGCCCCCGCCCTGCGGGGCACACAACAAAGCCACCCTTCCTGCCCGAGATGGGCGAAGGGTGGCTTTCAATATGCGTTGCGAAAAATTAGTGCCGCTGAGGCTACTCCGGGGCGATTGCGTCGACCGGGCATTCCTCGACACATGCGCCGCAATCCGTGCAGGTTTCGGCGTCGATCACGTACTTGGGATCGCCTTCCGAAATTGCTTCGACCGGGCAGGCCTCCATGCAGCTTCCGCACATCGTGCAGTCGTCTGAAATCACATGCGCCATTTCTCTGTCTCCTTACTGTTCAGTTGAGTTATTCCCCGTTCGTTTCACAGAACAAACGCGGATAGCATTATTTATCCGATCCGGCGTGCCATTTTCAAGCTGCGGGCCCCGGGTCGGGGTGTCATTTGTCAACGCGCCGAGTATACCATGGCGGCCCAACCCAGGTGAAGCCACGGAGAACTCCGCTCTCCGCCTAGGGGGTGCGGGACCCCTGGGCAAACGCATCTAACTTCCTAGCCGTTGTTCGAGGGATTTCTGGGCGCGTGCGTATGTCTGTTCATCACACGGAGACACCAAGACACAGAGAATGCAATCTATTGTAGCGTCTCGTAGTTGATGCAACGTATGTTTTGGCGGATGTTGGCCATGAAAAGCATACGGCCGTCTCGTCATCCCCGGGCAAGGGGTTGCAACCCCTTGTCTTCTTCAGACTCTTGACTGATTATGCACGCTTTCATCAAACCCTCGCCGAACTTCACGCCGAATCATGAATTCTCAGAATCCCACACAATTAGATGCGTTGGCCCTGTTGCGAGACCCAAGCAGATATGGGGCAGTTGGATGGAGGATGTTCAACCTCACGCTAAGCCTCCTACTACTGCAATTGCCGCCTATCTGGGCAAGACGTACACGTCGCGGTATTGGACGACTTCGGGGATCCATCGGGTGCGGGTTTCGGTGTAGCCACCGCCGAGGAGTTGGCCGGTGTTGGGGGAGTAGCGGGCGGGTATCCGCACTTCGTATTGTTCGTAGCGCCCGGGTTGGACGACGACTTTCTCCCGCACGAGTCGAGGGGCCGGTTCAGTGGGTTGCGTCTGCCGCAACGCACGGTTGGCGGTGCTGGTCTCGGCGATGATGCCGATGAGATTCACGATGGCATGCGCGAACCCGACCTCGCGGTAGGCGTCGGCGTAGTCGTCCGAATCGCGATGCCGGCCGCCATAACCGTAGGGGTCGAACCCTCCGCCACGGGTGGCGTTCCCGATGCCGTTGATCACGTCGGACAGGTTACCCAGGTTGCCCACTCCAGAGCCCCCGGAACGTCCGAAGGGGCTGGACCCCCTGCTGCGTCCGGAACTGCCGGATGGGGAGGGGCGACCCCGTGAACTGGAGCCGCGCGACGAGGGCGCGGAACGGCTTCGAGACGAGGCCCCACGGAACGTGGGAGCTGAACGACTGATGGAACGCGAACGGCTGGGGCTGCCGCCGCGTTTCATGACGCGGGTACCCTGTCGTCTGACTTGTGCGTGCGCCTCGGGGGCGTAAAGGCCGGCGGCCGCGATGAGGACCGACGCCATAGCGAGAATCAAGGTTGGTTTTTTCATTACCCTGGCCTCCAATATGTAAACTACCCCAATGGACGAGGGCCGGGCGCCGCTATTCACGACATCGAGATGATGTTTCGAGTTTTGTACACGTGGTTCGCGTGGGAAAGTCAGGTTTTCGGTGAATTGTGACAGAACCTCGCATGGATGTTAAGTTACTCCCCCGTGTGCGCGGCGGCTTTGCGTTCGACGGAGGCATGGGGTAGACTCCGGAGGCGTCCACGCTGGGCTGTTTTTTTGTTTGTTAGGGAGGGTTTGCGTCATGCAGGTAATCACGGCGTTCTTGGTGTTTATGGGTGTATTGGCTTCACTTGCGGCCTTTGGGGAGGTTGATCGCGCGCCCGACACGCCGTTCGTGCAGGAGTATCACGAGGCATACCCTCTGAAAGGTCCGCAGGGGGTCAACGACGTGCGCACCGTGGCCGCCGATCCTTTGGGGAACGTGTACGCCGGTACGGGCGCGGGGGCTTATGTGTTGAAGAAAGGTGCGTCGCAGTGGACGGCCCTCATGAGCGCCGATGACGCGGGGCCCGTGTTCGACATCGCCGTGGACGGCGGCGGCGGCGTGTGGGTGGGGGCGTGGAACGGCCTGTGGCGTCTGAGTGGCGACGCGCTGGCGCACGTCGATCCCGTGCGTGATCCCATCGGGGCCGTCTGCGCGACGGCGTCGGGCATTGTGTGTGTCGGTCCGGATGGCCTTTGGCGGGTACAGGGCGGCGATTGCGTTCGCGAGCCGGTCAACTGCGCACGGAGCATCCGGGGTGTGGTCGAAGATCCGGACGGCGGGTTGTGGATCGCGACGGAGAACGGACTCTATCACCAGACGGACGAGGGACTGCGGCTGTATCAGTTGGGTGACGACATCCTGACGGCGGCCACGTCGGACGTGGCGTATGCGGCCGATGGCCGCTTGTGGGTGACGGGGCTCGGCGGGGTGACGGTGTACAAAGATGCCGAACCCGTGGCGACGTACCAACCCAAGGACGGTCTGCCGACGGTGTTCGTGAAATCGGTGGCGCTGGGACCCGACGGCGTGATGTGGGTGGGGACGGAACAGGGGGTGACCCGCTACGACGGGGAACGCTGGTCGCTGCGTCACAGCCGCCGCTGGCTGTTGTCGGACGACGTGCGCGACGTAGCGTTCGACGGTGATGGGACGGCATGGATCGCGACGGCGGGCGGCGTGAGCGCGATCAAGCGCCGGACGATGACGTTGGCGGAGAAGGCCGATTACTTTCAGAAGATCTGCATGGCCCACCACGTGCGCGACCCGTGGCTGGTCGAGAGTTGCCGGCTTCCGGTTCCGGGCGACAACAGCGTCTGGAAGCCGGACGACGACGACAACGACGGCGAGTACACGGCGATGTACCTGGTGATGGAGTGCTACCGCTACGCCGCCACGAAGGACCCCGACGCCAAGGCGAACGCGAAGCGCGCGTTCGACGCGCTACGGTTTTTGCAGACGGTGACGGAGACGGACGGTTTCGTGGCGCGCACGGTGGTCCCGTCGGACTGGACCCATATGCACGATCCCAACCGCGAATGGACGGAGCGGGAACGGGCGAGCGGGCGCGTGAACAGTCCGCGTGTGAAGCTGGTCGAGAAGCGGTGGCGTCCGTCGAGCGACGGGAAGTGGCTGTGGAAGGGCGACACGAGCAGCGACGAGATCACCGGCCATATGTACGGCTATCTTTTCTACTACGACATGGTCGCCGACGAAGCCGAACGCGAGGCCGTCGCCCAGCATGTGTGCAAGATTGTCGATTACATCATTGCGGGCGGCTACGTGTTGAAGGACATTGACGGCACCCATACACAGTGGGGCGTATGGTCGCCGGAGAAGCTCAACGGCGACCCCGACTGGGCGGCGGAGCGCGGTATCAACTCGGCCGAGATCCTCTCGTACCTCAAGTTGGCCTACCACGTCAGCGGCGACGAGCGCTATCAGAAAGAGTACCTGTCGCTGCTGCACGACCACGGCTACGCCGAGAATGTCAAACGCGCCAAGACTTTCGAACCGATGTGGATCACCCACATCGACGACGAACTGCTGGCGCTCGTCTGGCCCGTCCTGTTGCTGCACGAAGACGACCCCGAACTGCGCCAACTCTACCTCGACAGTTTCGACGTGTGGTATAGCTCGATCGAGTACGATCGCAGTCCCTTTTTCAACTTCATGTACACCGAACTGAGCGGCAAGAAGGCCCACTTCGCCGATTCGATGGAATTTCTGCGCGAGGCGCCGCTGGATCTCATCAACTGGACCGTCGACAACACCAAGCGCGAAGACCTGCAAGTCGTGCGCGTGCCCCAGTTGGAGAGCCGCCAGACCAGCCGTCTCGTGCCGGTGAGCGAACGCGGCGTGGTTCGTTGGGACAAGAATCCCTGGGACGCCATCAAAGGCGACGGCGGCCGTAGCGAATGGACGCCGGTATACTGGTTGCTGCCCTACTGGATGGGCCGTTACCACGGGTATATCGAAGCGGCGGAGTAGCCGTTTGAGACGAGGAATGAGCAAAAATCGGGGACTGTACCAAGCGAGAAGCGAATGCGACGAGACGGGACTGTCCCCGATTTCACTATACAATGCCCATCTGTATCGCGCCGACACAGGAGCTTTTTGAGCACAGGAGATAGATCGATGACGGATGTAGAACTCTTCCGGGTACGTATCGCACTGGTTCAGGCGTTCTTGATCGACCACGATTACGATGGCGTGTTGCTGTCGCGCGTGGACAACTTCGCCATGGCGACCGGCGGAAAGCGCAATTACGTGTATGTGGCATCCGACCTCGGCGCGTGCTCGCTTTTCGTCACCAAGGAAGGCGTTGCGTACTACGTCGGCAACAATATCGAAGAAACCCGCGTGATGGCCGAGGAACTCGGACCGCTGGGTTGCGAAGTGCGCAAGTTCCTGTGGTTCGAGACCACTGCCGCCGAGGTCGTCCAGTCGGAGTTCTCCGGCGTCCTCGTGTCCGACGATGGCTCGTTGGGCAAGAATGTCAACGACGAGATGGCCTATCTGCGCGCCCTGCTGACTCCGGCGGAGTGCGAGAAGTATCGCCGCCTGGGACGCTTGGCCGCGGAGGCTGTGATGGCGACCTTGAATTCGATCGATGCCGGCCAGACGGAGGCCGACATCGCCGCGCGCCTCATCGCCGAGGGCGCCAAGCGCCGTGGCATCGTGCCGATCTCGCTCATCGCCGCCGACGATCGGCTTCCCTTCCACCGCCATCCTATCCCCACGGAACGTCAACTGTTGGCGGAAGAATCGGGCGAGGCCGTCGTGCGCGGGTATGTGATGGTGGTGCTGTGTCTCATCAAGGAAGGCCTGGTTGCCTCGATGACCCGGTTCAAGCGCGTCGGCGACGTGCCCGAAGGCATCCCGAACGCCTACCACCGGATCTGCGGTGTCGACGCCGTCATGCAAGAGGCCAGCGAACCGGGCCGGACGCTGGGCGACGTGTTCGCCGCCTGCCAGCAGGCCTATGCCGGCCTCGGATTCCCGGCCAATGAGTGGCACCACCACCACCAGGGCGGCACCGGAGGGTACGCGGGGCGCACCTGCAAGGCGACACCGGGGGAGAGATTCCCGATTCTCGACGGCACGTGGTCGCGGCGCGTCAAGGAGATCGCCGGGATCGACGTCGAGTTCGGCCACAGCTTTGCCTGGAATCCCTCGAGCGTGGGTGTGAAGTCGGAAGATACGTTCCTGTTGCTGCCGGACGGCTCGAAGGAGATCGTGACGCGAACGCCGGAACTGCCGACCGTCGATCTAGCGGCGGTGCTGGGCCGCGCGACGATGGTGGTGAAATCGGGCATGGCGGGCGTATAGCACCTGGCATGCCCCGTTTTACGGGCTGGGAGAGGTCGCTTCGAGCGCTTAGGGCTCGCGCAAGAATAACTCCACCGTTTCCGCGCTCAGATTTGCGTCGAATTTGAGCGCGACGATTGAGTAAAACCGCAGGAATAGCCAGCT
>JAACEL010000268.1 GCA_011682535.1 Nitrospiraceae bacterium
GGCGAGGGCGAGGGCGAAGGGCCGGTGGTGACGGGTGGCGGATGGTTGGAAGTCGGCGACCGCCTTGAGTTGACGGCCAGCTTCCCTGGCGGCGTGGGTGCGCTCACGTACCAGTGGAACAAGGACGGCAGCCCCATCGTCGGACAGATGGGACCGACCTACGAAGTGGCCTCGGTAGACGTAGGCGACTCCGGTGTCTACTCCTGTACCATCGAAGACGAGTCCGCCAAAGCCATCTTCGAGTCGACCGCGGTGCGGGTCACCATCCTTGCAGTGGGCACGCTCCCCGTTGCGGGTATCGCCGGCGTTGCGCTGCTGGCCGGTGCGCTGGGCCTGGGCGCTGCGCTGCTCGGCCGCAAGAAATAGCCGGTACGCTCTGAAAAGAAAACGCGGGCCGTGGCGTTATCCGCCGCGGCCCGCGTTCCGTGTTTGCGCGACTACCAGTAGATGAACTTCGAGAAGACCGACTTGCTGTCTTCGTCCAGCGTATCCATATCTTCGATCTCGTACCGGTTGTGGTCCACGTCGAGGATGATCCGGCCGTTCACACCGCCCTCCGCCACCGTGTCCCGATCCCACCGCCGCGTCATGAACTCCATATGGCCCTTGTCCGTTTCTACGTCCCACGACAGGAACCCCAGTTCCTCGCGGATGGCGTTGATCGTCAAGATATAGTGGATGAAATACCGCTTCGACAGTTCGTGCCGGACGGCCAGCAGCGAGCTTGGTGCAAGCTCCTTCAATCGTCTCACCACACCGACCTCGTGATGTTCCAGTGCCGATGCGCCTGTCCACAACGCCACGAACTCGCTCGGGCGCGACACCGGGAAGCAGCGGTACGCACGGACGTGCTCGTACTCCTCATCGCCGTACGTCACCCGCATGTCGCCTTCATCCAAGGCATAGACCCGCAACTTCTTCGGGTCCAGGTACCGGATTCGGGGTATCGGGGGCGCCGCCAAAGAACGCTCCTCTTCCTTCTTCTCCACAAACAAATCCTGCTTCGTTTCCTCCGCCTTCTCCAGTTCGTCCACCGCTTTCAGGTTGTCCACCGATGTGCCGCGGTCCGTCGTCAGTTGTGTCTGGATTTCCACCAGTTTCTTGTAGATGCCGTTGAGCGCCATCAGCTCTTCATGTGTGCCGTGCTCGCGGATGAGGCCCTCCTCGAATACGAGAATCCGGTCGCAGTTGCGTAGCGTCGAAAGGCGGTGGGCGATCGCGATCGTCGTTCGTCCCGCGCTTAGCCCTTCAAGTGCCTTCTGGATCTCACGCTCGGCGATCGTGTCCACGCTCGACGTCGCCTCGTCCAGGATCAGAATCCGCGGGTTATATAGCAGGGCCCGCGCGATCGCCACGCGCTGGCGTTCACCGCCCGACAGCCCCGAGCCGCGCTCCCCCAGCCGCGTGTCGTAGCCGTCGTGTACGCGCGTGATGAACATGTGCGCGTTGGCCGCCAGCGCTGCGTCCAGGATCTGTCCCGGCGCCACGTTCGGGTTGCCATAGGCCACGTTTTCCGCGATCGTCCCGCCAAACAGGTACGGATCCTGCGCGACGATGCCCACCTGGCGCCGCATGCAGATCTTCCGAAGCCGCCGGATGTCGATGTCGTCGATCATGATGCAGCCGTCGTTCACCTCGTAGAAGCGCATCAACAGGTTGACCGTGGTCGACTTGCCGCTTCCGCTGTGCCCCACGATGCCTACCATTTCCCCGGGGCGGATGTCGAAGCTTACGTCATGCAGCACCGGGATGTTGGGGTCGTAGCCGAAGGTCACGTTCTTGAACGAGATGGCGCCGCGGATTTGCAGATCGATCGCATCGGGGCCGTCCGTGATCTCAGGATCATGGTCCAGCACCTCGAAAACCCGGTGTGCCTGCGTCGTGAACTGTGTGAACCACGTCGACATCTGCGTCAACGAATTCAGCGGCGCGTAGAACATGCCCAAGTAGCCCAGGAAGGCCATCAGCTCGCCAATGGTCAACTCCTGCGTTACGTTCGGCATTTCGCCACGCAGCACCGTCTGTCCACCGATGATCCAGATGAAGTAGCTGCCCAACTGGAACACGAACCCCATGAATGGGTAGAACATCGCCTGCGAATGACCGACGCGGAGCCCCGCGTCACGGAACTTCGTCGAATACTGCTTGAACCGGTTGGCCTCGCGGCCCTCCTGCGCGAACGCCTTCACCACGCGCACACCCGACAGCGACGCATGCAGCACGTTCGAGACGTCCGAGCGCGTGCTCCAATACCGCCGCCAAAGCGGAACGATGTAGCGGTAGTACAGCAGGGTGCAGCCCATCACCAGCGGAGCCGGCAGACACGCGATCAGGGCCAGTTTCCAGCTCATCCAGAACATCACGCCGGCCATGAACACGACCAGAATCATCTGGTAGCCGAATCCGTCGGTCAGTTGGTTGATGAAGCCCTGTAGCGCTTCCACGTCCTGGTGGCATCGCGTCATGAGACGGCCCACTGGGTGGCGATCATGGTAGCGCACCGCCAGGTCTTCCAGCCGGCGGAACACGTCCCGGCGCAGGTCGAACCCCAGGCGGTTTGTGATCGACACGGCCAAGCGCTGGCGCAGCCACTGCACGATCGAGCCCACCACCGTCACTGTAGCCAGTGTGCCCACCACCAGATACAACCACTGACTGAAGCCGTGTGTCGAGCGAGAACAGCGACGACAAGCCGCGGAACCACCCCGGCATCCGTTCGACGTTGGGGTCGGGCGTTAACACATAGTCCAGTGCGATGCGCATCAACTGCGGCGGCACCAGCGTAACCAGGATCGACGCCACGACCAGCAGCATCGCCAGTGTGGTCAGGGGCCAGTAGTGCTTCGTGCGCGCCAGGAAGCGCATGAACACCAGACCGCGCTTGAGGCATTTGGGGCACACCGTCATGCCCCGGTCCGGCAACCGGCAACCGCACTTCTTGCACCGGCCCAGCGCCGCCTCCTCTTCTTCCTCCTTCACCGCCACCTGCTTGCCTTTGGCCAGCGAACTGAGTTGGGCGGCCACCTTCGAGAACTTCTCCGTGTTCTTGTTCGAGAAGCGAATCAACTCCTCGAAGATATCGTCGCTCGTCTTCGCTTCCAGGAAGCCCGAGCCCACCCGGCTGTCCGTGCGCGCCGACACGATCTTCGAGATCGGCACCTCGCGGATGAGCAACGCCTCGTTCTCGTCCATCATATAGACGAGCAC
This sequence comes from Nitrospiraceae bacterium, assembly GCA_011682535.1. Lineage (GTDB taxonomy): Bacteria > Hydrogenedentota > Hydrogenedentia > Hydrogenedentales > SLHB01 > JAACEL01. Next base: position 3,208 of record JAACEL010000268.1, read on the forward strand.
GTGCTCGCGCGTCACCACCAGCCAGCGTTCGCTATACTCACCCGCGATATCGAGGTCGGTATTCGTTGCAACAATGATACTTTCGTCATCCAGATCCCGCTCAGCCAGTTTCTGGCGTATCAGAGGCGGCAGCGGCCGCCGAATCTGTTGTGACTCGAGGTCGTCCGAGGGGGGGACGGTTGTGCTCGTGCGGCGCGTGCGTGAGCCATGCGGTTTTGAGGGTGCCATAGTGCTACCTTGTCCTTTTGCGGAGAATCCCGGGTTCCGTTCCTGCCGGCCTGCGTGCCGGGAACTCGCCTTCCGTTTTTCTTAATTGATGCCTTGAGAAATCGAAAACAACGTCCGATGGCGCACGCCGATCTCAAATCGGCACACCAGTCCCCTGATACGTCTTCGATGTCATGACTAGGACCTCCTGTGTCCCAAAAGGTGGGGGAATCGATATGGTCTAGTTACGCGCGACCCGGCTGCGGTTGTCGTCCAGCGAGTCCAGCACGTCCTTCTGAAGCGATTCGTACGTATATCGATAGTTGGCGTACAACGCGTCCTCCACCGCCGTGCCCTCAGCCAGAGCCGACATCATTGCAGGCAGACGGCGCAGCCGGGCGCCCGCCACCAGGTGCGACACCGTCGCCTGCGCCTGCGCGTAGGCCAACTGCAGCGCGGCCGGTTTCAGCTTGGACAGTTGATTTGCGTCCAGTGCCGCCAGCGGAAACAGGAGATCTTCCGCCCGCGCCCGCTGAAGCAGTTCCGCGCGCGCATCGCTGATGGGGCGGGAGAACGTCTCCGCCAGACCCTCGTTGAGCCACCAAGGCACGTTGCCGTTTGTCAGGAACTGCACCACCACGTGCGTGTACTCGTGATACAGGCGCTCGTGCAACGTCGTCTCGTCCAGCATCTGGCCGGCCTTGTCCCACAGCGGGATCCGGATCTTGCCATCGTACAGTGCGCCCACGTGACTGCCCACTTGCGTCGCGTCCGCGAAGCCCTTTTCGTTGTAGATGACCACCACTGTTTTCGACGGCGGATACACGTTTCCAAACTTGCGCCCGATATCCCGCCGGGCGTCTTCCAGAATGCGCAGCACGTTGCGCAGCACACGCTTGGGGATGGCGGGATCGCTGCTGGATCGGAAGTTCCGGTATTCCCACGCGCGATGCTCCGTCTCGGTCTGTTCCTCGCGCGCCGCCTTGTCCAGCTTGCGTCGAAGGCCAGGGCGATCCGGATCCACCTCTTCCACCCATTCCCACTGGATTCGCGCGCTCGGCAGATCGTTGTCCATGTAATACGCGTCGCCCAACAGGTCGTGGGCGGTCACATTGCGCGGCTCCAGTTCGATCGCTTCTTCCAGCCGGAAGATCGCGTCGTAGACCATGTTCAACCGCAGATAGTACGAAGCCAACTGCACCAATGGCGACGCATTGACCGGGTCCACCGCGATTGCGAGTTCCAGATGCTCCGCCGCCCGCGCGTAATCCGCCGCCTGTGCCAACGTATTGGCCGCCGACTGACGCGCGTTGCAGAGGTTGCGCCGCACCGTCTTGCTATCGGGCCGGCCCTCGTACGCGCGCTCGAACGATGCGACCGCCTCCATGAACAGCCCGGCGTTGTAGTACGCCACGCCTTCCGCGTTGAAATCGAAGGCCGACTGCGCCACCGCGCCCAGACCCACCAGACACACCACGACCATGCACGAAAACCAATGGGGCTTCATGAAACGACGACCTCGGCTTGGATTACTGGAGGTATGCATGACTTCTACGGTAAGAGAGCGATCGCCTCTACTTCTACCTGAATGTCAAACGGGAGCCGGCCCGCCTGGATACAGGTGCGAGCAGGACAATCTGAAGGGAAAAATTCCTTGTATATCTCATTAAAATCGCCGAACTTCTCAATGTCGGCCAGGTACACGTTCACCTTCACCACCTGCGCCAGACCCGATCCGCCGTCTTCCACCACCGCCTTCAGGTTCGACAACGTCAGGCGCGCCTCGTCTTCGAACGTGCCCCGCTGGAGGCCGCTGCCGTCTGGCGCAACGGGGCCCTGCCCCGACACGAACAGCAGGTTGCCCGCCGCAACCGCGTGCGAATACGGACCTTGAGCCGGGGGGCCGTTTGGCGCAAATACGCACTGTTTCTCCATCAAATCACTCCCGACGCCCAAAGTAGCAACGGTATGCCTGTTCCATGGTCCGATACGCCCACACCACCAAACGTTACCACACTTTCCCCGGTCCGTCAAACAACCCCCAACGCCCTTCTTTCTTTTCTCGCGAAAAGAAAGAAGCAAAGAAAAGCGGGATGCGCTTCGCGCGCGGGGGGAGGAGACCGGTGGCTTCGGCGGTGGCGCCGCCGTAGGCTTGGTTTTGCTATCAGGGCGCTTTGGGAGCGCCACTCTACGCATCGGATGTTCCGGCTCGGGGCCGTATCCCCCGGCGAAGCAGCCAGAACTGCGCGCAAAGCCCCGCTACCAGCACCACCGGCATCCAGCGGAACGGCGCCGTCACCCCGTAGGCTCCTGCCAGAAGACCACACCCCATGGCTCCAGCGAAATTGCCCATGCCCACCGTCGACTCATTGATCGCCGCGCGCCGGTGCTTCTTCGACGGATCCGCCAGGCTGTAGAACACGCTCGCGAAGAACACCACGCCCGAGTTGAGTCCGATTACCCCGAAACACGCCAGCATGAGCACGTAGCTGCGCGTCGTGCCCAGCAGCCAGAATGCCCCCATCGCCGCGCATTGACACACCACCAACAAGCCGAACGAATGCTGCCAGCGTTTCGTCATGCCCATCGCGATGAACACCAGCACCCGCCCGGCATTCAAGATGAACGCCAAGTATGAGAACGCCACTTCCGGCTTTCGCAGAAATCCCCAGGCCGTCGATGCGTCCAGCCCCAGCACCAGCGTACCGGCTTCGGCGAGGTTCTCCACCTGTTTGGGGAACACGGAGCGCGACGCGCCCAACAGTGCGATCGACAGCGCACATGCCACCCACGTTGCGTAGAGGTGCGCCTCACTCTTCGTCACGTTGGCTGCCGACTTGCCCGCTGCGTCCGGCGTCGGCGGCGCATAATGCATTTTCTCATGCGGCAGCGTCGCCACCAGCAGTCCGGCCATCGACGCCAGGCACGTCAGTGCCAGGAACGGCAGCCGGTAATCCAACAGATACAACGGTCCCGCGAACAGCGGACCCACCGCCAGCCCCGCGCTCCATGCCAGGTTATAGTGCGACATCCGCCGCGTGCGAACCTTTAGATCGGGCTCGCCCCCCAGCCACGACCACAGCGCCGGCCACGCCAGCGCCAGTCCCGCGTACCCCGGTGTCGATACCAGCAGATACACATAGGGATTCCGCAGTAACACCGCCGCCGGGAACACAAAGGCCATCAGCCCAATGCCCACCATCGCCCACACCAGCCCATTGCGCGCCCGAGACACAAATCCCGAAGAGGTCAGCGAGCACGCCGCATACGCCAGCGCATGCACCGCCATCACCGCGCCCGACATCCGCGCGCCGCCCCCCAGCCGGTCGAACACAAAGAACGGCAGCGCGGTCACGCCCACGATCATCGAGCAATCCAGCAGCATCGCCGCCAGGTACAAGCGGTAATGGGGTTTGAATCTACTCAAAGCGAATTACGCCGAACCGGTCTGGCTGGTGGAAATTCAATTCCTCATCCAACGGGGACCAGGTTCCCCAGTGCGGGTGCGACGACTCGTCCGCGCACTTGTAGAAGTTCGCCCGCCACTCCTGTCCACGTGGGTCGCCCAGCGTTCCCACATACTGCTCCAGCACCTTCAACGGGATGTGGAACTCCACGTGCCACGCAATTTCCTCCGCGATTTCCTCCTCCAGCGGCCCCGTCATCGATGCATACACCCGCACTTGCCCGCCCGCCTCCTCCGGTAGCCGCACGTTATCCGCAAATTCCCGATCCGGTTGCTTCGGATCCCGCACGCGCGTCCAATCCTCGATATACGAAGCCAGCAGACACCCCCCGCAATTCATCTCGAAATTCAGATATCCCTTGTCCGGCTTCGGACGCACAAAGAACTCCACACAAGAGTCCCGGCACACAGGGCTTTGGTACGCTGCATGGCGGCACACCACATACTGGTCCTGCACACGGAACAAGCCATATACGTACTCCGCGTCGTACAGCATTTTCGCTTCCGTCAACGGACGGTGGGCGCTGCCCAGCGGGTAAAAACGCGACACTTCGAGCGTCTCCGCCGCCAACCAGGCTGGGCTGTCCCACTGGCCATTGCCGCACGGCGCTACCGCCGCCCTCTGCACTGAATATACCGGGAAATCGTCTTGCATCGTGTATACCTCGCCTTGGGTATCCATCCAAAGCACAACAACTTACACCCTCGCGCGTCGAACATCAAATTTGCAGTTCACGCCTCCTTGAGGTATTGCGCCGATTTCTCACAATCTCTTGACAGCCTGGATAGGCAGGCGTATTCTGGACTCATAGGCTGTTCCTTAGGCATGTCGGATGTTCAGTGTAGTCATAAAGATGAGGAGGAATGACGTGATGAGAAAATCGCATCGTCGCACTGGTTTTACGCTTATTGAGCTTCTCGTAGTGATTGCCATTATCGGTATCCTGGCCGCCATCCTGTTGCCCGCTTTGGCTCGCGCGCGAGAATCCGCGCGCCGAGCCAGTTGCGCCAACAACCTCAAACAGATGGGCTTGGTGCTCAAGATGTACGCCAATGAGTCCAAGGGAGAGATGTATCCGCCCATACAGATCCAGGACGGCGTGGCTAACGACGCGGCCACCGGGGAATGCGAGGATGTCCTTGGCGCGTTCCACGTGAACGGCAAATCGATCTATCCAGAGTACCTCACGGACATCAACGTGATGCTGTGTCCGTCCATGTCGAACGCGCAAGGGGCGACCGTCGAAGGCGGCCGCTGGAACTGCGACGTAGACGGCGACAACAATGGCGATCCCGACCAGGGAATCTGCCCGTGCCGGATTGACGACTACTGCTATATGTACATCCCGTGGACCCTTTCGGACCGGCACGTGTGCGCCGACCCGGCGCTGCTGAACAGCGTTGACGGCCTGATGAACCTGAACATGAACTTCGTGCTGGGCGTCATCGCGTACATGGACGGGGTAGAGGCGGAGTGGGTTGGCAATGGCAACATCGACGTCGTGACGTCAGACATATCTTGGGATAACGGCGGTGAGAAGCAGACGGCGTACTTCATGCGGGAGGGCATCGAGCGATTCCTGATCACGGACATCAACAATCCGGCGGCTAGCGCCGTTGCCCAGAGTGAGTTAGTCGTCTATTTTGACCAATTTGGTCCTGGCGGCAACATCCGGTGGAGCAATCACGTGCCGGGCGGTTCGAACATCCTGTACCTGGATGGGCACGTTGCGTTCTCGAAGTATCCGGCCTCTTATCCGCTGAGCAAGGAGTTTATGGCCGTCTTCGAGTTGGGGCTCTAGTATGTCTTGAGTGCAGAGAATCCCCGGGATCCGTATGCCGCGAGTTGCACTACGACACGGCTTGATGATGTGGGCTCGAGTTCCCAGTGCCCCAATGACTAGCCGATATGAGCCGTAGCTTGATTCGGCGGTTGTCAATGCAAGACTAACGCGCCGCGCCGGTCGCGGCGATGGAAACGCAAAAGCGGGCGATGGCACTACGCCGCCGCCCGCTTTCCTGGATAGCCTCCCTTATCTTGCCTTCCGCCGGACCCCATGCTACAGTCGCCGATCAGCGGTCTTGTGGTTTACAAACCGGCCGCGAGACAGGAGTGTCATGCGACTCACCACGAAGCTGTGTCTGGCCTACATGCTGCTGCTGATCATCGTTGGCGCGGTGGCGGGCGGAATGTACTACGCCAAGTTCCCGTTCTTGTTGTACTTCATCGTTCCGTTCGCATTCTTCGGCGCCATCGGCGTGCTGCCGGGCGGTTTCATACTGTTTCTCCTTCGCATCGAAGGTTGGAAGGGCCGCGTCGCGCTCGTGGCGGTCTGCGCGGTCATGCTTGCCGCGGCATACAGGGCGCCCGCCGCCTACCGCGCCGCCCACGAGCCCCCCTGCGACCAAGGCCCCTATCTCAGTTGGGCGGACGATCCTCAGACCAGCATGACCGTTTCCTACACCACCGCCACCGAACGCCTTGGCGCCGTCCTCTACGGTCTTGCCGCCGAGGACAAGCGCCAGACGCAGACTTCCGGCGTTCCACCGGCGCAACATCACCACATCACGCTGACCGGGCTCCAACCCGATACCGAATACGAATACGACGTCCCCGCGCTCAGGGGCGGCCCGTACCGCTTCAAGACCGCCCCCGCCGAACCACACGATTTCTCATTCTTCGTCTACGGCGATTCACGTCCCTGGTCGGGACTCACCAACCATCCCGCCGTCATCCGCG
>JAACEL010000269.1 GCA_011682535.1 Nitrospiraceae bacterium
CCAGATGCTCTGTAAAAGTGAAAAAGACCCAACGAGTTTGGGGGTGGCGCCCGCATCGCACTGCGAAGTGAAGCGGGCCGGATAATGGCCTTCAATTCTGACACACCGCTAGCAGTTGGGGGAGTTGGGAAAAGTGCCAGAATACTGCTAGACTGCGGGTGGAGCGAGCGGTTTCCTTGGGCATAGGGCTGCGCCGCGCACGTTCCCAACCTGGAAGCTCACCGGAGGCGCCCCCCTTGGGATGGGGGCGAGAAAGGAGGTAACTGTTTGGCGAAGTACTGCTCGCAGGCCAGTGACTCCGCTGTCAAGGCGTTCAAAGGACAGGCGCGCGCCCTGCGCAAGCATGCCCCCGCGGCTGCCCGGGAAGATGCCGATGGGGTACACGACATTCGCGTTGCCTCGCGCCGGTTGCGCGCCGTGCTTGCCGAGCACGGTGTCCTGTTCAAAAAATCCAAAGTGAAACGTCTGAACCGCAACGCCCGCAGGGTCACCAGTGTTCTTGGCAAGCCGCGTGAACTGGACGTGACCATTGCCCTGCTCGAGCCGCTACGCCCGGACTTCCATGGCCCGGCCCGCTACGCCATCAACCACGTACTGCGCAATCTGCGAGCGCAACGTTCCGCTCAGTCTCACGCCATTCGTCGGACGGCAAGGTTTGTGCAGAGCCGGGAGTTCCGCAAGGCCCTTCGCGACCTCTACGAGAGCAAACCTCGGGTGCGGTGCCACCTCCGAGACGCCGTGGCCAACACCACCACGCGCTTCGACGCGGTCGTTGCCGCGCACGAGGCCTGGCGTGAGACGCAGTCGGAGGCGCTGCTGCACGAACTGCGGATCGCGTTCAAGAAATTCAGGTACACGTGCGAAGTCTACCGCGACATTTACGGCGCGGAGATGGCCCAACTGATCGCCCGGCTTAGAGAGGTCCAGGAGTGTTTGGGGGAGTGGCACGACTACTTCGTGGTCCGCGAATATGTGGCCCAGGCCCTTCCTTCCGCGCCCCCGCGTGCGGCGGAAGGAATGCCGCTGTTCCTGCGGCTTGTCAATGGGCGGATTGACGCCATGCTCGCGCAGTTCTCCGAGCGGGCGGAGAGCTTCTTCGGCCCCGAGTCATCCGCCGAGGTCCGTGCCTTCCTGGCCGGCCTTACCCACGTCTGCCACATGCGCAAGAAATAGCCGACTCCCGAATCGTGAAACGCTCTAGTTCAGGCGCTCAACACGCACCCCTTGCGGGGCGTTTGCCATCGCGGTCCGATTCATGCCACTGTATCGAGCCAAGCCAATCCCCATTGCTCGGCAATATCTCGGGAGATATCATGGACGAACAGGAGACTTTTGGAAAGACGCCCGAACGCAGCGGCGCCGCGTTGACCGTCATCTCTTTCAACGTGCGCTTCTCCACGGCCGAAGACGGCGCGAACGCCTGGGCGTTCAGGAAGGCCGCCTTCGGCGAGGTGGTGCGCAACCATGAGGTTGACCTGCTCGGCGTGCAGGAATGTCTCGCCGAACAGGCGGCCTACATCTGCGAATGCGTCCCCGCCTACCGATGGTTCGGAACGGAGCGGGAGGCCGACGGTACCGGCGAGATGTCGGCCCTCTTCTACCGTCACGAGCGCTTCACCCCGCTTCGGGCGGGGAACCTCTGGCTTTCCGAGACGCCCGACATCCTCGGTTCGCGCTCGTGGAACACGGAATGCACGCGCATGGCCACATGGGCCCAGTTGCATGACCTTGACCGGGGCGGCACGCTTTGGTTTGTCAATACGCATCTGGACCACCAGAGCGCGGCGGCGCGGCTGGAGGCGGCGCGGCTCCTCGTCGAGCGCATCGATGCCATGGCGGCTAACGCGCCTGTCGTGGTGACGGGTGACTTCAACTCGGACGGAGGGGGGGGAAGCCCCGCATGGCGCGTGTTCAAAGAGGCGGGGTTTGACGATGCCTGGACGGCGGCGGACGCGGCACAGGGGGACGGGTATAGCTATCACGGTTTCGAGGCGCCCATTGTACAGGATCAGGGACGGATCGACTGGATACTCGCGCGGGGCGGGTTGGTGGCGCGAAGTGCGGCGTTGCTCACCGACCATGCCGACGGGCAGTATCCGTCGGACCATTTCCCGGTGTTGGCCCAATTGACCTATGCATGAAAGGAGTTGCTGTGCTGAAAGTGCCCGATGGCGCCATGGAAGAGTTTGTCGAGGCTGCACACCGCGTGGAGCGGTATGGCCTGGTGCGTTGCAGTAGCGGCAACCTCTCCGCCCGTCTCAACGAGGATCGCATGCTGATCACGCCCACGCGGGTATGGATGGAGGATCTCAAGGCCGACCAGGTCGCGATATGCAACATCAGTGACGGTGCCCCGTTGAACGATTGCCGTCCCTCGGCTGAGACGCCATTCCATGCGGGCATCCTGCGCGAACGCCCCGATGCCCAAGTCGTCCTCCATTGGCAGTCCCCAAACGCCACCGTGTTGGCCTGTGCCGAGGGGGCATCCCGCAACTATGACGTCGTCCCAGAGATCCCGTTCTACATCGGTCCCATCGGGGTGGTTCCGTACGCCCCGCCCGGTTCCGAGGAACTCTCAGGGCTGGTGGTTGGCGCGTTAAAGGAACACGACCTGGTGGTCCTTAGAAACCACGGTCAGGTAGTCGTCGGCGACACGCTGCTGGGGACGATTCAGAAGGCCTGTTTCTTCGAGCTGGCCTGCGAAATCCTGCTGCGGGGCGGTTCCGGCGTTTCTCCGATCCCGGCGGAGTATGCAGCCCAACTGCATGCACTGCGAACCGGCCACGGTAACGGGGATTCCAAAGCGGTCTAAGTGTTGGGGAGAATGCAATGGTAGTGCGAATAGCGTGTTGCTTGGGGGTCATGCTGGCGAGCGCCGCGGCATACAGCCAAGAAGGCCAACCAATCTACTATTTCGACATGACCGGCCTGCATGAACTCGACCGGTCGGACCCGGTCCAAGCGCGCCAAGCCTGGGACACCGCCCACCTCGTTTCCTCGTTGCAGGGCATCGTGAACCGTAACGAACCCAGGCTGTTCATCCGGTTCATGCCCCACCCAGACGATTTCTGGTTCGATTATCTGCGCAGCCAGGGACAGTGGCTGGCGGACCGCCCCGTCGTCAGAATCGAGACGTTGAGCGAGCTGCTGGCCACGTTCCAACCAGCGGTGAAGGGCGTCGTTGTTTACGACGAACGCGTGTGGGCCACGTCGAATCTCGCCAGCACCATCGCCGGCGTCGAGGATCGCGTCTGTCTGCGCTACGATCCGTCGCCCAGTTCCGTGTATGCGAACGTGATGGACTCCGGGCTCCCGTTCGTCCGGGACTGCAAGCGCCTGCTCCGCGACGACGGCACGCCGTTGTTCAGCGGCAGCGGCACGATCCCCGATACCGGTATTCCGTCCACGGGCAGCGCGAAGTGCGACGCCTATCTCTGGGCCAAGCACCACTACCTCGACCCGGGGCTGTGCAGTTCGCGATACATGGCCTTCTACATCGACGCCTTCTGGCTCACTCACTCAACGGAGAGCGCGTTCAGCAATGCAACGCTGACAAACCACGACTTCTTCATCGCGCAGCGGGCGTTCTTCTTCGACCTCCATGTGTGGGAAGAAGAGACGCCCGTTGACGATCGCGGTCAGAAACCCGGTACCGACGTGGCTACGCTGCACGCCATTATGCGTTCGATGTACGAACGCGCGAACGGCGAGATCTTCCACATCGGCGGCTTCACGCCATGGGCGTGGAAGTACACCAACCACGGCAAAGCGGGCGGCAAACATGGCGGTGTCGACACCGAATGGCAGTACGCCAAGATCATCTCCGGCTACAACGGCATGATGGATGCCGACGCCCTGGGATACTCGGGCATGGCGGATGCCTCCTTCTATCAGCACTACCCGTTGAAGGACCGTTACCCGCAGAACCCGAAACCCACCGAGTCCTCGCTGCGGGATCGTGGCCTGCTTCTCGAAGACGGCAGTGTGGCGCCGAAGGTCTATGTCTGTTTCTACATGGGGGACTACGATGCGGCGGCGTGGTTCAACTACCACGTGCCGCGATGGTGGGCGGACCCCGCCCATGGCGATACGCTGTGCACGTGGGCCTTCAACCCCAATCTGGACCGGCGTGCCCCGCACGCCATGGACTACGTGCGCACGCATCAGTCCCCCAACGACTGGTTCGTGTTCGGCGATTCAGGAGCGGGGTACCTTAATCCGGGTATGCTCGTCGGCGGGCAACGCGGCACGGGGTTGCCGGACGGATTGGACGCGTGGGTCCGCCACAATATCCCGTTTGCCGAACGCTACGACCTGTCCATCACCGGCTTCATCATCGACGGACACGCGCCTGGGATGGGAGAGAAGGGGATGGACGCCTATCTCCGCTTCTCGCCTGACGGCATCGTCGGTCAGAAGATCCCGCCGCAAGGCGTCTATCGCGATATCATGCCCTACGTGCGCATGAAGCTCGACCTGCACGGAGATCCCGACGAGGCGGGCGCGCGAGTCGCCGGATTGGCTGGCGCCAATGCGCCCACGTTCCTGTTCATTCGCACCATTCTCAAGTCTCCATCCTGGCACAAGGCCGTCATGGAAAAGGCGTGTGAGCTTGAACCCGCCGTCACATTCGTCGATCCCTATACCTTCTTCGCGTTGTTGAAAACGCATGAACGAGGCCTCGAATAGGAACCGGAACGGCGGCTGCATGGGTGGCCATGAGATTTCTCGCTACGCTCGAAATGACAGACAGTGTGGCAGATGCGCGCTCGCAGCAGAGCGTTTGGTGAGCGATGCGAGTTAGCGCCGCCGGTCAGCTCCAGGCCTTGATGAACGCGTCGAAAGACCGGTCGAAGGTCTTCTCTACGGTGTCTGGGAAACAGCACCCGGGAAGCTGGCGCGACGCCAAGTGAGAGTGCAGGCATTCGCAGCACATGCTCTTCTTCGAGCAGCCGGGATAGCTGCAATTGCATCGGGCTAGGTTCTTCGATTCATTAGGGCAATTCGCCATTTCTTGGACTCCTTTGCAGTTCCAGGTGTCGGCTCTCAAGGTAGGGGGCCGTTCTCCTCAACGGTCGCGCCGTCCGATGCTGATGTAGTGGAACCCACGCTTTGTTACAACGTCCGGATCGTACAGATTGCGGCCGTCGAAGATGACTTTCTCACGCATCAGTTTGCCCATGCGCTCGTAGTCGGGGCTCTGAAATTCGCGCCATTCCGTTGGGATTACGAGTCCGTCCGCTTCCTCGAGCACGTCGTAGCACTTGGCGACCACGTCGATCCGCTCCCCGTAATGCTCGCGGAGCTTGGGCCCCGCCACAGGATCGAAGACTCGCACCGCTGCGCCGGCCTCCAATAGCACGTCGATCACCCGCAGCGCCGGCGCGCACCGGATGTCGTCCGTCCGCGCCTTGAACGCAGCGCCCCAGCAAGCGATGCGCTTCTCCGCCACGGCGCCCCCATAGTAATCCAGAATCCGTTGCGCGAACCGTTGCTGCTGGCGGTCGTTGGCTCTGCTGACGGCCTCGAAGATCCCACCGCCGAGGCCGACGTCTTGAGCCAGCCGGGCGCAGGCTGTCACGTCTTTCGGGAAACAGGACCCGCCGAATCCCAGGCTCGGGTAGAGGTACTCGGGGCCGATGCGCGAGTCGGTGCCCAACGCCTTGCGTACGCCGGTAATGTCGGCGCCATACTCCTCGCAGATGCAAGCCAGCTCGTTCATCAAGGAGATCCGGGCTGCCAGCATCGTGTTGCAGGCGTATTTGGCCAGTTCCGCGCTGCGGCGGTCCATCGCGATGAACGGGTTGTTCGTCCGCAACACCGGCGCGTACAACTCCTTCATGATCTCCTCGACACGTACGTCGTCGCACCCAACGACGACCCGATCGGGGCGCATGAAGTCGTCCACCGCTGAACCCTCCCGCAAGAATTCGGGGTTGGAGACGATGTCGAAGGGCTGCGCGGTCAACCCGGCGACCACCTCCTTGATCTTGTCAGTCGTACCCACCGGGCAGGTGCTCTTGTTGACGATAATGCGGTAACCATCCATGGCCCGCCCGATCTGCTCGGCGGCCTCCAACACGTCCGAGAGGTCGGCCGCGCCATCCTCGGCCGGGGGAGTCCCCACACACAGGAAAACGACCAGGCAATCCTGGACTGCTCTCGCCAGGTCCGAAGAGAAGAGCAGGCGGCCTTCCTCCGCATTGCGCGCCACCAGTTCGGCCAGACCCGGTTCGTAGAAAGGAAGCTCGCCCCCTTCAAGCATAGAAACGCGTGCTTCATCCTTATCGACGCACCTTACGAAGTGTCCCGTTTCGGCGAAACACGTGCCCGCGACGAGGCCCACGTAGCCCGTTCCGATAACAACGATCTTCATGACGATTCCTCCGTGGAAAGGTTGTATTCGAGAGGTCGCAGCCGCCCGAAGAGCCGCAATTTAGCACACCTCTCCCGGGTGACGCAAGAGCCTGCGTGATATAGGATTGCAGACTTCTGCGGAGGTGCTCGGAGTATTGTTTTTCGAGTTTTTAGAGGGTTGTTGACACCCTCCCTCCCGATATCGTAGAATCCCAACGTCAGTGTCGCTGGCTGTGGGGTAAGGAGAAGCATGCAAGAGACGAGCATCGAGGAGGCCAAGCCTGGCCATGTCCTGATAAGAAACGTATTCAGCACTGGTGGGACCGTTCTGTGCCGCGAGGGTTTTGTGCTGACGGACAACGCGTTGGACCGGCTGAAGCGTGCGGGGGTGGAATCCGTGGTGATCAAAGGCACGTCTGAATCCAAAGTGAGTAACTCCGAAGAGCGTGTGGCGGCGCTGAATCGGCGGTTCGAGGGCATCGACGACAAGCTCATGCTTCAGATTCGGGCGTTGATTGAGCACCGTCTGATGGTCGGATGGGAGTAGGGCCATGCCGGGCCGTGTACTTCATTTGGCCGTGCTCTAGCCCGCATCGCTCACCATTGCTCGCCGCGAGAGCGTGTAGATGCCACCAGATCAAGACGTTCATGCGGTGAGCCGGGCGAGAACGTGTTGAAACACG
>JAACEL010000270.1 GCA_011682535.1 Nitrospiraceae bacterium
CTTGAACACCTCGCCGATGGTGTCCACCTGTACGAACGACGTGTCCTTCCGGATCTCCCGCGGCACCTCTTCCAGGTCGCGCTCATTCTCCCGAGGCAGCACAATCGTGCGAATCCCCGCCCGGTGGGCGGCCAGCACCTTCTCTTTAATCCCGCCCACGGGAAGGATGCGCCCCCGAAGCGTGATCTCGCCCGTCATCGCCAACGCCTTCCGCGGCGCCTTGTCGCACAAGGCCGACAGCATCGAAACCGCGATCGGGGCCCCCGCCGACGGACCATCTTTCGAAATGCCACCCTCCGGCACATGCACGTGCAAGTCGCTTGTCTTGTGGAACGGGCTCTTGACCCCCAGCTCCTCCGCATGCGCGCGCAGATACGTATAGGCCGCCTTCGCCGACTCCTGCATCACCTCGCCCAGACTGCCCGTCAGCAACAAGCCGCCCTTGCCCTTCATAACGCTCGTTTCGATGTGGAGAATGTCGCCACCCGTCATGGTCCACGCCATCCCCACCGCAACCCCGGTCTGGGGCTCGCGGTCCGCGCGCTGCTCGGCGTACTCGAACTTGCCCAACAGCTTCGGCACCATGGCGGCAGTCACCCGGATTGGACTCGCCGGCTTCTTCGCCACCACCTTCCGCGCCACCTTGCGGAACACGTTGGCGATCTGGCGGTCCAGTTCCCGCACCCCCGCCTCGCGCGTGTACCGATCAATCAGCGTATGGATGGCCCCATCCGCCAGCACCACATCCTTCTCCGTCAAGCCACAACTCTTCATCTGCCGTGGAACGAGGAATATGCGCGCGATCTGGTGTTTTTCGTAGCTCGTGTAACCCGAGAGCCGAACCACCTCCATGCGGTCATGCAGCGCATACGGAATATCATACTCGCTGTTAGCCGTCGTGATGAAGAACACGCTCGACAGGTCGAAGTCCACCTCCAGATAGTGGTCGTTGAACGCGTGGTTCTGTTCCGGATCGAGCACCTCGAGCAGCGCCGACGCCGGATCGCCCCGGAAATCGGCGTTCATCTTGTCGATCTCGTCCAGCATAAACACCGGGTTGCGTACACCCGCCTTCTTCATCGAGTGGATGATACGCCCAGGCAGCGACCCCACATACGTTCGTCTGTGGCCTCGGATCTCAGCCTCGTCGCGAATTCCCCCCAGCGACATCCGCACGAATTGACGACCCATCGCACGAGCCACGGACCGCCCCAGCGACGTCTTGCCGACGCCAGGCGGCCCCACCAGGCAAAGAATCGGACCCTTAACATGCTTGCTCAGCTTCCGGACCGCCAGGAACTCCAGAATACGTTCCTTAACCTTCTTCAACCCATAGTGGTCTTCGTCGAGTACAGCCTGCGCCGCTTCGATGTCCAAACGATCGCGCGTGCGTTTCTTCCACGGAAGGTCGACCAGCCACTCGAGATACGTCCGGATCACCGCACCCTCGGGGCTCATGTAGGGCGTGCGCTGATAGCGGCCCAGCTCGCGCAGACCCTTCTCACGCGCTTCCTTCGACATCCCGGACTTCTCGATCTGCTCCCGAAGCTCCGCGTATTCGTCCCCCTCTTCGTCGCCGCGCCCCAACTCCTGATGGATCGCCTTGAGCTGCTCATGCAGATAATGCTCGCGCTGGTTGCGGTCCAACTGCTCCCGTACCCGCTCCCGAACCTGCTGCTCGATTCCCAGCAACTCGTTCTCGCGCATCAGAATGCCCGACAGCTTCTCCAGGCGCCCGCGCAGGTTCTCCGTCTCAAGCAACTCCTGGCGCTCCGGCACGCCGATCGTCAGATAAGAGCAGATCAGGTCGCACGCCGTCGCGGGGTCGCTCACCGACTTGAGCGACACGGCGATCTCCGGGGCGATCCGCTGACTGAGATGGACGTACTCGTCGAACTGATTCAAGGCCGACCGCGCCAGCGCCTGCCCCTTCTTGCCACGCAGCGTTTGCGAAGGAACCGGTCGCACCAGCGCTTCCATCAGGCCCTCACGGTACCCCGCACGCCGGATCGCCGCGCGCGTCAAACCTTCCACTACCACCTTCATCGTGCCATCGGGCATCCGCAGCGTCTGCAACACGTTCGCGACTACACCCACGCGGTGCAGATCCGTCGACTCGGGGGTTTCCGTGTCCGCGTCAAGCTGCGTGCACAGGAAGAGAAGACGGCCCGACGCCAAACACTCCTCCACAGCCGCCAGCGACGCCGGCCGGCCCACGAGCAAGGGGGCCACCATGCGGGGAAACACGACGGAATCCCGTAGTGGAAGCACCGGTAGCCGCTCTTTGAGCGCCTCCTCAAGCCCCCCGTCATCTCGATCCAATTCGGACATGGCGTCCTTTCTCCTACGTTGAAAAGACCGGCAGGGCAAACCCTGCCGGTCTCCTTTGACGCGATCTCTTGCGCCAGAAAAACAACATGCCGCCATCACCGCCCGAGCGCAATCCCAAGGCGCTCCGGGCCGCTTCCTGCGGCTGGTTGCCGAGCGCTCGCACGCGCTACGCCGAGACGGACGTCTCCGAGTCGTCCTGTCCCTTGCCCGTCTCTTCCTGCTCGTGCTCGTACACCAGCAGGGGGTCTTCCTTCAGCCGGATCACCCCCGGCGTGATGATGCATTCGCGCACATCGGTGCGCGACGGGATGTCGAACATCACGTTCAACATCACGTCTTCCAGGATCGACCGCAAACCACGGGCGCCCATTTCCCGAACGATGGCCATGTCGGCAATGGCCTCGATGGTCTCATCCGAAAAACGCAGTTTCACCTTCTCAAGCTCAAACAACTTCTCGTACTGGTGGATGAGCGAGTTCTTCGGCTCAAGCAGTACACGCACCAAATCGTCGCGCGAAAGCTCGTGAATCGTCGCCGTGATCGGAATACGCCCGCAAAACTCGGGGATCATCCCGAACTTGATCAGATCCTCGGCCTGCACCTCGGTCAGCAGGTCGCCCACACGCCGTTCCGACTTGGGGCGGATATCCGCGTTGAACCCGATCACATTCGTGCTCACGCGCTTCTCGATGATCTTGTCCAGCCCGACAAAAGCGCCACCGCAGATGAACAGGATGTTGGTCGTGTCCACCGGGATGCACTCCTGCTGCGGGTGCTTGCGTCCGCCCTGCGGCGGAACGTTCGCCGTCGTGCCTTCCAGTATCTTCAGTAGGGCCTGCTGTACACCTTCACCCGATACGTCGCGCGTGATCGAGGGACTGTCGCTCTTGCGCGACACCTTGTCGATCTCGTCAATATAGACGATACCCGTCTCCGCGCGTACCGGGTCAAAGTCTGCTGATTGCAATAACTTAAGGATGATGTTCTCGACATCGTCGCCCACGTACCCCGCTTCGGTCAGCGTCGTAGCGTCCACGATGGCGAACGGTACATCTAACATACGCGCCAGGCTCTGCGCCAGCAGGGTTTTGCCGCAGCCCGACGGGCCGATCATCAGCACGTTCGCCTTCTGGATCTCGACACCGTCGATCTCACCTCCGGCCGAGATACGTTTGTAGTGGTTGTGCACCGCAACCGAGAGGATTCGCTTGGCGCGCTCCTGGCCCACCACGTACTCATCGAGGAATGCCTTGATCTCGACGGGGACCGGAACCTTCACCGAACGCTTGGTGCCCTTCGCGCGGTCTTCAGCTACGATTTCAGAACAAAGATTGACGCACTCGTCGCAGATGTTGACCTCGGGACCGGCGATAAGCTTGTTTACTTCATCGTGGCGTTTTCCGCAGAACGAGCAGGTGGGGATGTCATTGCGGTGACCAGCCATACATACCTCCGTCAAGAGTCACTAGCAAGCACTATACTAAAATAGCATTTTGCGGAAAAATTGTCAACAGATTTCTTGTAAATCTCAGCCCAAGACCGCTTCCATACCTATATTCTGCCAGCAAAACCGGCCCAGATCAACCTTTCGCCCAATCTCTGTAGGGCTGTCGGAGTAGGCTCAGAAAAATATCCGCGCCGAACAGTATGTACTTACTGCCCTGCCGTCTCCACATCGGCTCAGCCACCATTCTCAAGCATGCCTCGACGCGTTCGTCGAGAATGGCGCTGGCTACATGACCAGACCGTGGCGTCATCCCGAAGCAGCAACACATACCCGGGATGTCTGGGAGATCTAACACACGACCTGCCCTCGCCGCTCGCCGCCACATAAGAGACTACCGCCTTCGGGCCCTTCTGTCACCAAGCCTGTATGCGAGCCGCGACGCCCTCAGTCTACTCTCGCTCCCTTAATCCTCCCATAGGTCGAAAAGTTCGGAGTCCCGGCAAACAAAACGGTCTCCACCTCTTTTGCCGTAGTCTGAAGAGAAGGAGGCCCGTAGGGTTAGGCGTTGGCCTTGTCGCGCACGAATACTTCGTCAATGAGCCCGTAGTTCATGGCTTCTTCGGCGCCCATGTAGAAGTCGCGGTCGCTGTCTTTCTGGATGACGTCGAGCGTCTGTCCAGTGTGTTCCACCAGGATCTCGTCGATGATGTCGCCAATTCGAACGATTTCCTGGGCCTGACGGTCGATGTCGGCCGCCTGACCATGCACGCCAGCCTGCAGTTGATGGAGCAGGAAGCGGCTGTAGGGGAGTGCGAACCGCTTGCCCCTGGTTCCCGCGGCCATCAGCACGGCCCCCATACTCGCGGCCTGACCGATGCAGATCGTGCACACATCGGGCTTGATGTACTGCATCGTGTCGTAGATGGCCAAGCCAGCCGTCACGCTGCCGCCCGGCGTATTGACATACAGGTTGATGTCTTTGTCCGGGTCTTCCGCTTCCAGAAACATCATCTGCGCGATGATATAATTGGCGACTTCGTCGACTATCGGGAAGCCCAAGAAAATGATACGGTCGGCCAATAGCCGCGAGTAGATATCCAGTTGGCGGCCAGCGCGCGTCGTCTCCTCGAAGACGACTACATTCTCCACATCCACCGGTCTACTCAGGTTCATCGGCTTCTTCCTCGCTTGAGTCCTCACCCTCGGCACCCTCGGCGGCCTGCATTTCCGCCCGCAGTTCTTCCGGGGTCATCTCCCGGTCCGTTACGTCGGCATGCTCCAGAAGCGCAGCCATGACCTTCGTGCGAAGCAGGCGGACCTCATAGCTGCTGCGGTTCTCACCGCTTGCTAGATATTTCGACACCGTCTCGACGTCGGCGCCGGTCCGCTGCGAGATCGACGCGGCTTCCTGCTCGAAGTCCGCATCCGTGATCTCGATGCCCTCGGCCTCGGCGATTTCCTGAACCGCCACCCATTGCTTGATCGTCTCAACGGCTTCACGCTCAGCCGCCGCACGCAGTTCGTCTTCCTGTTGCTCTATCTGTGCCGCCGGCATGCGCACTTGGCGCAGGCGATCGACCCGCTCTTCGAACGAATCGTGCGCCATCGAGTCCACCATCGACTTCGGAAGTTCGAACGTGCAGCCTTCGATAATCGCTTTCATCACACGGTCTTCGGCAACCGAATTGCCCTCGCCCGATGCGTTCTCCTGCAATTGGCGGCCGATCTTCTCGCGCATGTCGGCCATGCTCTCGAAACCCGACTGGGTGGCGAATTCGTCATCCAGCTCAGGCAGGTTGCGCCGTTTCACCTCGCCCACCTTGATCTCGAACTTCGCCGTCTTGCCGCGGACTTCCTCACCGGTGTAGTCCTCGGGAAAGGCCACTTCGCAGGACAACTCGCTCCCCGACTTGGCGCCCGTGAGCACTTCCTCAAACTCGGGGAAGAAGCGCTTCGTGCCCAGGATGTAAGGATAGTTTTCCGCCTTACCGCCCGCGAACTCCTCGCCGTCGATTGTCCCGGCAAACGTCATGATGACCTGATCGCCCTCGGCGGCTTCAGTGTCTTCGGCCGTCTCATACACGGCGAAGCGCGAGCGCATGTTTTCGATCATGTCGTCGATGGCCGAGTTTTCCACCTTGAAAACCGGGCGCTCGATCGCGATCCCGCGGTACTTGCCCAGCTCGCAGCGCGGACGCACTTCGAATTTCAGCGTGAACGCCAGCGGCTCGCCTTCCTTACGCTCCTCGTCGCCGTCCAGCCCGTCGATATCGGGCACGGCGATGGGGGAGAGATCCTCATCTTCAATGAGCTTGTCGAACGCGGCTCCCACCAGACGCGACGTCACATCGCCCCGGACGGCCTTGGCGAACTTGCGCTCGATCAACTTGCGCGGCGCGCGGCCACGGCGAAACCCCGGCACCTCGGCTTCCTGCCGCAACTCCTCTAAGATCTCGTCCGATACCTTGTCTTCATTGGCCGTGGGGACGGATACCTTCACTTCGTAGGCACAATCGCCCTTGTAGTCGATGTCGAAAGACGGGGCCTCAACAAACTCGAACTTCGGCTCCTCCTCGGTTTCCGCTTCAGGCGCCGTGGCGGCAGCGGTTTCTTCCGGGGTGGGCTCGGGGACTTCAGGCGTGTCGTTGTCGGTCATAAGAGATATGCTCACAGTTGGTGGGCGAGGCGGGAGTTGAACCCGCACATCTTGCGATACTGGATCCTAAATCCAGCGCGTCTGCCAATTCCGCCACTCGCCCGGGTTCTTCGGTTGTCGCAGCCCGGAGAACTCACCGGGCTGACGCAAAACAATCGCGCGCACGACATCGCTCTCCCGTGCGCGATAAAAACTACTTGGTGGGCCGCGTAGGAGTCGAACCTACGACCTTGGGATTAAGAGTCCCCTGCTCTGCCAACTGAGCTAGCGGCCCTGACAAAAAAATGGAGCGGGAGACGGGATTTGAACCCGCGACGTCAACCTTGGCAAGGTTGCACTCTACCACTGAGTTACTCCCGCTCAATAGCCAGCGAATACTAGCACAAGAAAAAAGGCCCTGTCAATAAAACTGCCCGGTACTTTCTCGATACCCCAGACCGGCGCTAGAGCGTTTCACGATTGAGATGTCGTCTATTTGCGACAGTGAGGACAAGGCTGACAAGGAACAAGAACGCAGCCATAGCGAGCTAAGGCGAGTTCTTGTGACGCGGGCAGCCGAT
>JAACEL010000271.1 GCA_011682535.1 Nitrospiraceae bacterium
TCGATAAGTCCGGAAAGGCCGATTCGATTGAGTCCGCGCGCGAGGCGCTTGCTCCCCTTTCCGAAGCACTATGGTCGGCGGCAAAAGCCTTCGGCATCAAGTCTGACCAAGCTGTTTACCAGGCGCACTGCCCCATGGCCTTTGACGGTCAAGGGGCGAAATGGTTGCAGGCGGACACCACGGTCCGAAATCCTTACTTCGGCGCGTCCATGCTGTCTTGCGGAAGCATCGTGGGCAAGCTTACACCATCTGTTGAGGGGTCGCGTGACAATGGGTCCCACGCTGAAGGCTCTGACCACAAGTAAGAGGTGGATTCATGACGGATAAGAACAACATGTTGACCAATGACATCGAAGCCAAGTCGTGGATTGACAAGATCATTCTGTTTAGTTTGCAGAACAAACTGGTCGTTGCGCTACTCGTCCTGTTCTTCGTCGCGTGGGGCATCATGGTAGCTCCCTTCGATTGGGACACCGGCTGGCTGCCTCGAAACCCTGTTGCCGTGGACGCGATTCCGGACATCGGTGAAAACCAGCAGATCGTCTTCACGGAATGGATGGGCCGTTCGCCCCAGGACGTGGAGGACCAGATTACTTACCCAATGACCGTTTCCCTGCTTGGCATTCCGGGCGTCAAGACGATTCGAAGCTTCTCGTTCTTTGGGTTCTCGTCCGTTTACGTGATCTTCAAAGAAAACGTGGACTTCTATTGGTCGCGCAGCCGGGTTCTCGAGAAGTTAAACAGCCTGCCCGCCGACACGTTGCCGGATGGGGTGCAGCCAGCGCTGGGCCCCGATGCCACCGCGCTAGGCCAGGTGTTCTGGTACACGTTGGAAGGACAGGATCCGGACGGGAATCCCGCGGGTGGCTGGGATCTGCATGAACTCAGGACGATTCAGGACTGGTATGTGCGTTATGGCCTGCTTTCCGCCGAGGGCGTCAGTGAAGCGGCCTCGATAGGCGGCTTCGTGCAGGAATACCAGATCGACGTAGACCCTGACGCCATGCGCGCCAACAACGTTACACTCGACGAAGTATTCATGTCCATTCGGCGCTCGAACGTGGATGTCGGCGCGCGCACCATCGAGGTCAACAAGGTTGAATACGTGATCCGGGGGCTCGGCTTTATCGAATCGATCGAGGACATCGAAGACTCGGTTATCAAGGTGAACGAGAACGTTCCGATCTCGATTCGCGACGTGGCAAATGTCACTCTGGGGCCTGCCCTGCGGCGGGGCGCCTTGGACAAGGAAGGGGCGGAGGCGGTCGGCGGAGTGGTTGTCGTGCGCTATGGCGCCAACCCACTGGCAGTCATCAAGAACGTAAAGGCGAAGATTGCGGAGATAGCCCCGGGACTACCCACCAAAGCCATAATCGATCATGCGCAGGTGAGCCGGGAAGAAGTCGAGACCTTTGCCGGAGAACATGGCTTTGAAGCCTACGACGGAGCGCTTCTGAACCAGGATACATGGCTCGACTGGCTTCGCACCACGGAGCGAGTCCAGTGGCCTTCATGGGTAACGACAAGCCAAGTCGCGGTTGTGCCCTTCTACGACCGCTCGGGTCTCATCTATGAAACGCTGGGCACGCTGAATTCCGCGCTCACCGAGGAGATCTTGGTGACGATCATCGTCGTGCTTGTCATGCTCTTACATCTTAGAAGCTCCATAATCGTAAGCGGATTGCTCCCCTTGGCCGTGTTGATGTGCTTCATTGCGATGAAACTCTTCGGGGTTGACGCCAATATCGTTGCCTTGTCTGGAATCGCAA
This sequence comes from Nitrospiraceae bacterium, assembly GCA_011682535.1. Lineage (GTDB taxonomy): Bacteria > Hydrogenedentota > Hydrogenedentia > Hydrogenedentales > SLHB01 > JAACEL01. The sequence continues at coordinate 1,770 of JAACEL010000271.1, forward strand.
TCGCCATCGGCACCATGGTCGACATGGGCGTTATCATCTGTGAAAACATCCTAAAGAAACTTGATGAAGCCGGGCCTGACGAAGACAAACTGCATGTCGTGTTCAAAGCCGCCAGTGAAGTCGGCGGCGCTGTCATCACCGCTGTGTCCACCACCGTCGTGAGTTTTCTCCCGGTCTTCACCATGACGGCCGCCGAAGGTAAGTTGTTCAAACCCCTGGCATTCACCAAGACCTTTGCCCTGGTCGCTTCTGTAATCGTAGCGATCGTTATCATTCCGCCTCTTGCGCACACCGTGCTGGGCCATGCAAAGAAGGGCCGGACATCGAAGAAACTACTCTTTATCATCCTGGGTCTTGCCGGAATCGCGATCCTATTCCTGGCGCCGTGGTATGTGGGGACACTCGTCATCGTCGTGTGCGCATACAACGTCTTCGCCGAAAACCTTCCTAAGCGCATCAAAGTGTTAGGCCCCTGGGTTTCCACCGCCGTCGCGGTTTTATTTGTCGGTATATTGCTGGCGGATCACTGGATGCCGCTGGGGCCGGAAAAAGGCGTTCTGCGCAACTTCATCTTTGTGGCGGCGATCATTGGGAGTATCCTCGGGTTTTTCCTCGTCTTTCAACGCGTTTTTGCGTCAATCCTGCAATGGTGCCTCGCTCACAAGGGCACATATCTTCTAACGACCCTGGCCATTGTGCTTGCCGGCGGGGCGGCTTGGATGGGGTTTGGCACGATCTTCGGGTTTGTTCCCGCCCTTGCACGGCGAGCCGGCATCGCACCTGAACGCGTCACCCAATCCAGTGCGTGGACCGCCATGTCCGAAAAGCTACCGGGACTCGGCAAAGAGTTCATGCCACCCTTGGACGAGGGTTCGTACCTCTACATGCCAACGACCATGCCCCATGCGTCCATCGGTGAGGCGCTCGACGTGCTTCAGTATCAAGATCAGGCTTTTTCATCAATTCCGGAAATCGATTCCGTCGTGGGCAAAGTCGGCCGCGTGGAAAGCCCGCTGGACCCGGCGCCTATCTCCATGATTGAAACGGTCATCAACTACAAGCCGGAGTACATCACGGATCAAGACGGGCGTCGTATCAACTTCCGCCATGACCACGAAAAAGACGAATTCATCCGAGACGAACAGGGTGAACTGATTCCGGACGCTAACGGCCAACCATTCCGGCAGTGGCGCGACCATATCCGGACGCCCAACGACATTTGGGATGAAATCGTGGCGGCGGGCAAGATCCCAGGCAGCACTTCCGCCCCAAGACTGCAACCCATAGCAGCCCGGATTGTTATGCTTCAGAGCGGCATGCGCGCCCCCATGGGCGTCAAAGTCAAGGGCCCGGATCTCGCCACGATCGAACAGGTGGGTCTCGAGATCGAGCGCTTCCTCAAAGAGGTGCCCAGCGTGGAACCCGCGGCCGTCTTTGCCGACCGGATCGTCGGAAAGCCCTATCTGGAGATTGACATAGACCGGAAGGCCATTGCCCGTTATGGCATTGACGTTCGGCGCGTTCAGGACGTCATAGAAGTGGCCATCGGCGGCCGGCGCATTACGACCACCGTGGAAGGCCGGGAGCGATTTCCCGTCCGGGTCCGCTATATGCGTGAGCTAAGGGACAGGATTGACACACTGGAAGAGATCCTGGTTGCGGGAGCAGGTGGCGTTCAGATCCCGATTGCGCAGCTTGCCAACATTAACTATATCCGTGGCCCTCAGGCGATCAAGAGTGAGGACACGTTCCTCGTCGGATACGTCCTGTTCGATATGAAGCCCGGTTACGCGGAAGTCGACGTGGTTGAGGAGTGCCAGCGTTATCTCGCCGAGAAAAGGGCGAGTGGCGAGTTCGTTATGCCGTCCGGCGTGAGCTACACCTTTGCGGGCAACTACGAGAATCAGATCCGCTCGCAGAAGACACTGTCTGTAGTCTTGCCGCTGGCCCTGTTCGTTATTTTCATGATTCTGTATTTCCAGTTTCGCTCCGTCGCAACCACCAGCCTCGTCTTCTCGGGCATCATCGTGGCATGGGCCGGCGGGTTTATTCTCATCTGGCTCTATGCGCAACCCTGGTTCTTGGACTTCAGTGTGTTCGAAGTCAACATGAGGGATCTCTTCCAGGTTCATCCTATCAATCTGAGCGTCGCCATCTGGGTGGGTTTTTTAGCGCTCTTTGGCATCGCTTCGGACAACGGTGTAGTCATCGCAACGTTTCTGGACCAGAGTTTTACTGAGCGGCGTCCGAAAACGGTTCAAGAGATTCGCGAGGCCACTGTCGCGGGAGCCAACCGGCGTATACGTCCATGCCTGATGACCACCGGCACGACAATCCTGGCGCTTATCCCCGTGCTAACCTCAACGGGACGCGGCGCTGACATCATGGTCCCGATGGCGATACCTTCGTTTGGCGGTATGCTGGTCGTCCTGATCACCGTGTTCCTGGTTCCCGTTCTCTACTGCTGGATAAAGGAACTGCAACTTCGTTTCAGCCGCGAAGAAGAGTCCGTGGAGCATTTGTAAATCGAGAAAACCGTGTTGACACAAGGGAACGGAAAATGACGATTCACACAACAGAGCCCTTGAATACGCGAAAGAGGCGCATAAGAATCGGAGTGATCTTTTTCGCGGTCGCGTTGATTGCCTTGGGTCACTGGCGGACTCCCGTGGCGCCGCATTGGCTTCATGGCATGCACATCTTGCTTCGCAAGTCTTTTCTGATTCCAATTCTCCTTGCGGCGGTGTGGTATAACCTTCGAGGCGCGTTGCTGGCGGCGCTCGCCATCAGCTTCGTGTTTCTTCCGCATGTGCTCATCCAGTGGAGAGGGCAAGTACAAGAAAACGCGAACCAATTCGGCGAGTTCGTGACGATTTGGGGATCCGCGGTTCTCGCGGGCTGGCTTGTAGGAAAGGAGAAGTCTGCTCTCGGTAAGCTCTCTCAAACACATGAAGGAGCCTTGGTGGCTCTGGTCAGGGCGCTGGATGCACGCGAGCATAACACACAGCTCCATTCACTGCGCGTTCGCGCGTTTGCGGAGCATATCGCTAAAGGAATGGGGATCGACGGAGATGCTCGAATGGAACTTGCGCGCGGGGCGCTTCTTCACGATATCGGCAAGATCGGCGTACCGGACAGCATTCTGCTGAAAAAGGGACCTCTGACTTCCGGTGAATGGCGGATCATGCGGAAGCATCCTGAGATTGGCTCTCGGATACTGGAAAGTGTTCCTTACACGGATGAAGCCGCTCTTGTCGTCTGCGCCCATCATGAGAAGTATGACGGTACCGGCTACCCCAGGGGACTCAAAGGAGACGAAATCCCTGTGGGGGCACGGATATTCGCTATCGTAGACGCTTTCGATGCGCTGACTTCCGATCGCCCGTACCAGAGCGCGGTCACGATAGCAGAGGCCGTCGAGACGATACGAAACGATGCAGGCTCGCACTTCGATCCAAACGTGGTGGCTGTGTTCGTGAGCGTTCCTGAAGAAAAATGGCGCCAGATTGCCGATAGCATCGAAACAAACGACTTTGACCCGACATGCGAAGCGCGCCTTCCTGGACCCATCCGCCGGAGAGAGGTTGCGCGTTTGGAAGAATCCAACTGAAAGGAGGTTTGAGAACAATGAGCGCGATCATACTTGTAGTCCTCTTCACGGCTCCGGAAGTCAATCCGCAGGTCGCCTACGCCCAGAACGAAGAACTGCGCACTTACCTCCAGGAAGCCGGCCAGAACCATCCGGGACTCCGCATGCGCTACGAAGAATGGCTGGCGTCGCTCGAACGAATCCCCCAGGCGAAGGCGCTCGACGACCCGATGCTCAGCTACGGACAGTTCCTGCAGTCCGAGACGCTCCGGTTCAAGGCCATGGTCTCGCAGAAGTTCCCATGGTTCGGGACACGCCGCGTGCGCGGGGAAAAGGCGGCGGTCGAGGCCGAGGCGGCGCTGGCGCGTCTGCACGCCGAACGCAATCGCGTGTTCGCCAACGTTAAGCGCGCCTACTTCGACTACGCCTACCTGGGAGAAAGTATATGGTTGGTCGAGTCACAGGACGAGATTCTCAAATACGTCGAAGACACCGCGCAGTCGCAGTATTCCCTCGGCCTGGTCGGCCAGGAAGACGTATTGCGCGCTCAGATCATGCGCACGAAACTGCGTGACCGCTTGGACGGCTTGGTGGCGAGCCGTGCGGCGCTATCGGCGCGGCTGGACGAGACGATGGGAACGGAGCCGGCCGCGGAACGTCCCTGGCCGCAGGCCGCCGGGTTCCCGCCGGCGCCGCCGGACGACTCGGAGGTATTGGCCCGCACACGGGCGGCCAACCCTGAGTTGACAGTGTTCGACAAGCAAATTGAAGGACGCCGGAAACAGGCGGTGCTGGCGCGCAAGAAAGGGTACCCGGACATCACGCTGGGACTCGAGTACATGGGGATGCGGACCCCGGACATCAAGCGTCCCGATCGGCCCTATCCCGCGACGCTCAACGCCGCGAACCGCACCATCAACACCCTGACCGGGGCAATGCCCTTCAACGGCGCGACCGCGGCGATCGACCTGTATTCACTCGGCACCGCGCGAGAACCGATCAGGTACCCCGACCGGATGGACGACAACATCGCCGTGTCGCTCAGTTTCAACCTGCCCATCTGGCGCAAGAAGATCCGGGCGGGTGTCGCGGAGGCGGAGCTGTTGGAGAAAGCAGCCACGTACGGCAAGCGGCGCACGACGCTGGCGCTCGAGCGTGCCGTCCACCAGACGCTCTACGAACTGCGCGACGCCCAACGGCGGCACGCGCTCTATCGCGACTCGCTGCTGCCCCAGGCGCAGATGACCTACGAGACTCTCCAGAGCGGCTACGCCGTGGGAATGCCCGGCGCGGGATTCCTCGACATTCTCGGCAGCGTGCAGATACTGCTCGATTTCGAGTTGGAGCAACACCGCGCCGCCCGCGACTGGCAGGTGGCCGCGGCGGAACTGGAGTTTCTCATGGGGGGGACGTGGCCGGGCGCCGACGTTGAGTAAGTATCCCCCGTCAGAGAACCCCAAGCCGTCATTCCCGCGCAGGGGCCTGGGTTGGAAGTAAAACTTGGGCACAACGTGTCATTTCGAGCGAAGGGAGAGATCTCTTGCCACGGAAAATACCGGCACTTCGTATACATACTGACCCCGTGGAAAGACTTGGCGAGGGGTGG
>JAACEL010000272.1 GCA_011682535.1 Nitrospiraceae bacterium
TCAAAAAACAACGATTGCCAGATGGTCAAGGGTATTGTCGGACATGTAATCGAGCGGTTGAACTTGTAAACACCACCAAACATACTACAAAAACAGGGGATACACAGTACATAAAAGGTGAATGTGTTACCTGTGGGCGCGTGGTTTCCCGCTGAAAGGAAATCACACTGCGGACAAAATTATAACGGTTTCGATATGTTCGCCGCAACCCATCAGGACTGCGGCGCGAGCACCGCTCAATCTTGCTATTCAAGAGAGCGCTCCGCAGGACAAAGCCAAATAATAAGGATAATTCCAGGAAGAGATTCTGGAGAGGCGACGAGAGGGGAGCCCTCCCCAACGGGATGGCAAAAGAATTAAATCGGTTGCATAAATGTCCGTGGAGGCTTTATACTACTCTTTTGTGCGCGCACAAGAGGAAAACAAAGAGGCTCTTCCGGTGCTTGCGTACTTCGTTTTGATACCGCCTTTTTGACAGGATAACAGGATGAACAGAATGGTTTGCATTCTGTGGTAGATCATTCGAGTCAGGTGCAAGTGTCTTGCTTTCCCGCTTTCTATGCCGCCATTCCCCGAGAGCGGGAATCCAGGGTTGGAAGTGAGACTTGCGCATAACTTGTCATTTCGACCGAAGGGAGAAATCTATTGCCACGGAAAATGTCGGTACTTCGTCTACGTACTGACCCCGTGGAAAGACTTGGCGGGGGGTGGGGCGAGATCTCTCCCTGCGGTCGAGATGACAGGTGGTGACAGGATGAACAGAATGGTGTGCAGGAAAACAATGAAACCCTTTACCTCAATTTCCGCTAGCTGGATAGGCATGATTACTCTTTCAATTCTTTTGATGTGTTTCGTAGCCGCTCAGGCCGATCCCATCGACAGGATTTCTGCACTCGAATCCGCTCCCTGGACGCTTTCGACAGGTGACCGGCAAGAGAATGAAATACGAGGACTCATCCATACCAGTAGTTATTAGACCAGGACTATATAGAATCTTCGACGTTTATACAGAGTAACCGTAATCATCGGTCCCTCAAACGTGGGATATCTGATGACCGCTGCCCCCCGCATCGGCTTCATCACACACGGATACTTCAGCAATTTAATCGTTTGCGCCATAGGGAAAGTTGAAAAGGTGTTGCTGGTCGTGCATGCGGCCGAAAACGAAAGGAATCCAACGTGCGGGAACAGAGGATTGACCGAAGACGATTTATCGGGTTTCTCGGCGCCGGCGCTACAAGCCTGGCGTTGTCCGGCTGCGTTTCACAAAAGGACAGCAGAGCGCAACGCAAGGCCCCTCCGAATTTTGTCGTCATCTTCACCGACGACCAGGGCTACAACGACCTCGGGTGCTTTGGTTCACCGAACATTGAAACGCCCCGCATCGATCGGATGGCCGCCGAGGGCTGCAAGTTTACAAGCTTCTACGTTGCCGCGTCCGTTTGCAGTCCCTCGCGCGCGGCGCTGTTGACGGGGCGATATCCCCTGCGCGCAGGTATTCCGGGCGTTCTGTTTCCCAACGCCACCACCGGGCTCGACTCGGGTGAGATCACCATCGCCGAGATCTTGAAACAGCGCAACTATGCTACCGCATGCATCGGCAAGTGGCACCTGGGCCACCTTCCAGAATTTCTCCCGACCCGGCACGGGTTCGACTACTACTACGGAATCCCCTACAGCAACGACATGAAAATGAACAAGGAGGCCAAGAGACACCAGGTACCGCTGATGCGCAACGAGGAGGTCGTCGAATTTCCCGCCGTACAATCAACTTTGACCGAGCGCTATACGCAAGAGGCCATCCGCTTCATTGAAGCGAACAAGGACCGGCCCTTTTTCGTCTACCTCCCCCACACCATGCCGCATGTGCCCCTACACGTTTCGGCGCATTTCGCGAACAAGAGCGACGCGGGCCTCTACGGCGATGTGATCGAGTGTATTGACTGGAGCACGGGAGAAATACTCGACGCGATCGATCGTCTTGGCCTGGATGACAACACCCTCGTCATTTTCACCTCGGACAACGGCCCTTGGCTGGTGAAAGGCGATCACGCTGGCTTGGCGACCCCACTTCGGGACGGCAAGTTCTCGACCTATGAAGGCGGTTTCCGGATACCGTGCGTGATGCGCTGGCCTGGAAGAATCCCCCCTGCGACAGTGTGTTCAGAGATTGCGACGACAATGGACTTGCTGCCAACGTTCGCACAATTGGCCGGAGTACCCGTCCCAAAAGACAGAATAATCGACGGCAAAGACATATGGCCACTTATGAGTGGAACACCAGGAGCCCAATCGCCGTACGAAGCGTTCCATTATTATGCCGGTAAAGAGCTTCGCGCTGTTCGCAGTGGGAAATGGAAGATGGTCTTCGGCAACGAAACCAAGCATGAAGGAAAAGTTCCCGAGGCGCTATACAACCTCGATGCCGATATTGGCGAGCAGAACAACGTGATCGACGATCACCCCGAAATCGCAGAAAAACTCCGCCAACTGGCAAGCAAAATGCGGCAGGACCTTGGAGATAAGCTTCGAGGAATAGAGGGCAGGAACCGGCGTAAGCCGGTACAAAGGGAAATGCGATGAGAACAGCGTTGTGTGTATCTGTCTCGCCCGAAATCGTATGGGAACAATGCCTGGCGAGCGGAGCTTTGTCAGATGATGCGTAAGAGTGTACGAAAATGAGATTCCGCTCTTGCGCGCTCATCGCAGTCTCGTTCGTTCTTGCGACATGTACGGTGTTTGCCGCCGAGCCCGTTCCGGCTGCAACGGACAAGCCCCTATACGCGGCTGAACAGACGTTTCAGTTCGTTGTCACGTCCGACCTGTACGGGGGTAACCGGCCCGGCGTGTTCGAACATGCCGTTGAACTCATCAACACACTCCAACCGTCTTTTGTGATGACGGTAGGCGACCTGATTGAAGGTAAAGACCCTGCGAAGAAAAGGGGTAATGCCCGGGAAGCGCAGGCCACGGACGAGCTTCTTAACGCGCAGTGGGATAAGTTCTACGTTATGCTGGAGCCGCTTAACTCCAGATTCTACTTCGTTGCCGGTAACCATGACTATAACTATCCGAGCAAAGCCGCGGTCTATGAAGACCGAGTTGGGTCGCCCTACTACTCGTTCAACTTCGGGAGGTGTCATTTTCTCGTGATCAACACCAACGACGGTTCCGGCGCACAGGTGGGCATCAGCCTTGAGCAGTTTGAATTCATCCAGAAGGATCTAGAAGCGAACAAAGACGCAAGACATACGTTTGTCTTCGCTCACCATCCCTACTTCCTCGATGTCCCGAACGCGGCCCAACTTCCGAAAAAGGGGATACCGGGATTTATCCGTGAGATAAACGTCAATGAGCAAGCGTGGCAGCGACTCGAGGTGGCGCTTGGCGACCGGCCGCGAACAGTATTCACCGGACACCTGCACCAGTACATCTATGCATCCCGCGGCCAAGGCGACTACTACGTGCTCGCCACTACCGGCGGAGGGATGAAAACGGGCAGACCGAACTCATTCGACCACATCGTTCTCGTCACCGTCCGCGACGGGAACCCGTCCGTGGCGTCCATCAAACTCAACGGGTTCGTCCCCCAAGATCTCGTCACCGAAAAACAAGCCCGCCAGCAACTGCTCAAGGCACTCGGCAAGGCCACGCAAAACTGAGTCCGAATTCAACCGGCAAGCCGGAATTGTCGATGGCGGTACAGCGAGGGAAGAACTTGAAGTGCTAGCTCGGATATCTCACCGGCTTTCTGCTGCGCGTGCGAAACCCCGTGAGATATCCGGACCGGATGTCTTTGCGCCGGACGCGCGTGGGCGTTGTTCTCAAGTCGGGCAGAATGCTCTCTATGTAGACGCATCAGGGCCGGCGGCCCTGCCATTCCGGGCGGCGCTATGAGTGTCCTGGAGTGCGCGAATCGCGTCCAGATCGTCCCAATAGGAGGCGAGGGCCTCATGCCCGGGGGGGGTAAGGCGAAACTCGGTGTGCGGCAGCTTGCCTTTAAAACTCTTCCTTACATCAACGTAGCCTGCCTTCTCGAGGCGGTCCATGTGCGAAGAGAGGTTGCCCTTGGTCAGCCCAAGGGTTTCGAGCAGGAAGCTGAAGTCGGCAACATCCACGCCAGACAGAATCGTGAGGATTCGTAGCCGGGCTGGCTCGTGGATTGTCTTGTCAAGACCGCTCATTCTTCCCCCGTCTCGACCAAGACGTCTTCAAGCCCCACCCGGGCCAGGCTCCTCAGGCGCCGGAAGGCGTAACGGCTATAGAAGTGCCCCACGATCATCGACAGGAAACCGTAGCCGAACACGGGTATGATGATGTCGAGATAGCGGAGAAATCCGGGGAAATCGATCGGCGCGCCCACAAACAGCAGAACGGCGTGCACTGCGTACAACACCGGCCAGATCCACGCCCAAAGCCCGAGGCGTTGGGAGAGAATCATCATGGCCAGGAACGGTACCATGTAGAGGGCCGAAAACGGCTGCAGGTAGCGCATGTCCAGGTGCCCCAGGCCCACGAACACCAAGCCAATCAAGTGATAGATCCCGAGCCCCAGGCCAACCGGCAGTAGCCACGTCATGCGCTTGGCGCGCTTGTCGGCGTCGCGGCGGCCACGGGGAGAGGCGTACCCCTCCCGGCCGTACACCCACTGGCTGATGTGCCAGACTTGCCTGCGTCCCCCTTTTGCGATGGAGAACCACAGCAGCGTGAGCGTGAACACCGCAATCGCCAGGATACACGTCCACTGCAGGCCCGAGTGGCCCGTTTTCCAGGCCATGATCGCCCCCTGCGACAGCGCCCCCAACACCACCACAAGCGTTGTGATGAACACCCACTGAACCAGAAACGGAATCGTCCTGCTGCGTGCGTAACGTTCGGCCCATTTGGCGATTTCGCGCGGATCGGAAGCTTCTGGTTTCAGGTTCGACATATCGCAAGTCCCCATGCCGTTTAGACCTGTTGCGTTGTAGCATTAACCGCGGTTCAAGTCAAGCGCGCCGCGGCCGGGGGCGGGTGTTGCAGGCGCGGTGAGGGCATTCCGGGCGGCCTGCGCTCGCCAATTCCAAAGCATTGTGACAATTTGACTTAAGGTATACCTTGAAGAGATGAATCGCATCCTTGACAGACCCTGATGAGTGTGCTACCATGTTGTCTTGTTAGCACTCGTTCGCGTTGAGTGCTAACAAGACGCGAAAACTTTGACGCGCGTAGCCTTTAGCGCATTACGCTGAACACTGGAGAGGAGATTCGGACATGGCCAAGCAGTTGATCTTTGGTCAGGAAGCGCATCAAGCGCTGATCCACGGCGCGGAAGTACTCGCCAGCGCCGTGAAAGCGACCCTAGGCCCGAAGGGCCGCAATGTACTTATCGCGAAGTCCTGGGGCGCCCCCAACATCACCAAGGACGGTGTCACCGTCGCCAAGGAAGTCGATCTTCCCGGACCGTACGAGAACATGGGCGCCCGGATGCTTCGTGAAGCCTCCACCAAGACCCACGACAACGCCGGCGACGGCACCACCACGGCCACGGTTCTCGCTGAGAGCATGCTGACCAGTGGTTTCCGTCACGTGACGGCGGGCGCCAACCCGATGCACATCAAGCGGGGTATGGAGCAAGCGCTCGACGTGGCGTTGGCCAACATTGCCAAGATGGCCAAGAAGCTCAAGGGCTCGGATGAAGTCAAGCAGGTGGCGACCATTTCCGCCAATGGCGATGCCGACATTGGCGAGATGATTGCGAACGCGATCGATCGCGCGGGCAAGGACGGGGTCATCACCATCGAAGAGGGCAAGTCGCTGACCACCGAGGTCGACATGGTCGACGGCATGCAGTTCGATCGCGGGTACCTCTCCCCCTACTTCGCCACCAACCTCGAGACGATGATGTGTGAACTTGAGGATTGCTATATCCTTTGCTTCGAGAAGAAGATCGGCTCACTGCGCGAGCTGCTGCCGCTTCTCCAGAGCCTATCTCAGACCGGCAAGCCGCTGCTTATCATCGCCGAGGATATTGAAGGCGAAGCGTTGGCGACACTGGTTGTGAACCGCCTCCGCGGCATCCTCAATGTCGCCGCGGTGAAGGCTCCGGCTTTCGGCGACCGCCGCAAAGAGATCCTGCGCGACATCTGCGTGCTGACCGGTGGCGCGTACATCACCGAAGACCTCGGCACCAAGCTTGAGAACGTGACCCTTGAGCAGCTCGGCCGTGCGAAGCGCGTCGAACTGACCAAGGACAACACGACGATCATCGAGGGCGCGGGCGCCAAGAAAGAGATCATGGCCCGTTGCCAGTTGATCCGCCGCAACATCGAGGCCACCACGTCCGACTACGACCGCGAGAAGCTCCAGGAACGCCTGGCCAAGCTCGCTGGCGGCGTGGCTATCATCCGCATCGGCGCCGCGACGGAAGTCGAGTTGAAAGAGAAGAAGGCCCGCGCCGAGGATGCGCTGCACGCGACGCGTGCCGCCATCGAAGAAGGCATCGTGCCCGGCGGTGGCGTCGCGCTCGTCGAGACGCAGGCCAAGCTCAAGGCCATCGAAGCCGAGGACGACTACGCGTCGGGTATCGCGATTGTGGCCGACGCCTGCGCCGCGCCCCTGATGCAGATCGCCCAGAACGCGGGCCTTGAAGGCCCGGTGGCTTTCGAGCAAGTCCGTTCGGCCAAGAAGGGCTGGGGCCTGGATGCCGCGAAAGGCGAGATGGTCGACATGGCGAAAGCCGGCATCCTCGACCCGGCCAAGGTCATCCGCTCCGCGCTGCGGAACGCCGTGAGCGTGGCGGCCATGATGCTGACCACCACCTGCCTGGTCACCGACATCCCCGAAGAGGCCAAACCTGAGCCCGCCGGCCCCCCCGGAGGCGGGATGGGTGGCATGGGCGGCATGGGCGGCATGGGTGGCATGGGCGGCATGGGCGGCGGTATGCCCGGAATGATGTAAGTCGTCCCCCCCCCCGA
>JAACEL010000273.1 GCA_011682535.1 Nitrospiraceae bacterium
GCGGTCGAGATGACACGTAGGCGGTCGAGATGACACGTAGGCGGTCGAGATGACTGGTGCATGATATCCCGCCTGATGAACCGGATTTCCACACAATCGCCGTTCACAACTCAATCCTGTTTATCCTGTTATCCCGTCAAGAAGAGATTAGGAAGCAAGCCTCCAAGAAAACTGAAGTACGCTCTTTCCGGCATGAACCACAAAAACGATAGCACTATTCATGGAATTGCAGGCGCAAAGAGTGACTTTTGGCAATATCTATGCTGGGGGATAATTACTCCGAGGGTTTTTCGGCGGGGGTTGCGGCGGGTTCGAGGGCTTCTTCCATCAAGCGGCACACCTCGGCCGTTTCGCGGCGGCACACGCGCAGGGCCTTGCACTGTTCGGGTGTCAGTGCGCCGAGTTCCTCGCACAGGAGCATGTCGAGATAGCCTTGGGCCGCGGTGAGGGGCGAGATGGACCGGCAGGCGGTGGCGGCGAAGCGTTCGGCGGCCAGTTCGCGGCTTTGCTTGAGTTCGCGGTTTTCCTGAGCGAGGCCGATGCGGGCCTCCTGGGCCGCCTCCTGGATGCCGCGTTGTTCGGTGATGTCCGTCGCCGCGAGCGCATAGAGGCGTCGTTCGCCGTCTTCGAATACGTGCACGTGGCAGTCGAGCGTGCGCGGGCGTCCCGCGGCGTCGACACAGGCGCGCTCGCCGCGGAACTCTTCGGTGAAACATGCGCGGCCGGCGGGGTCGTCTTGTGCGTCTTCGTCCAAGAGGACGGCGAACACGGGGCGTCCTACGATGTCGCCGTGGCTGAGTCCGGCGAAGGCGCATGCTTTGGCGTTGGCGTCTTTGATCAGCAGGTTGTCGCCGTATAGGAGCACGGGACCGTCGGCGATACTGAACACGGCGTGGAGGGCGGCTTGTGTTGTTGCGAGTTTTTCGGCGTTGCTCGTCGCTTCCTTCTCGCGTTGGCGCAACAGACGCCCAACGACGGAAACGGTCCAGGCGCACAGGGCGATGGCGGTCATCCGGGCCGCGGCGAGGGCGAGGCTGATGGTGGCGCTCTGGGTTTTCCAGTGGACTAGGAGGACGGCGCCGTAGGCCGCGATGGTGGCGGCTGTAATCAACACGAGTGGCCAGGTGCGGGTGGTGTAGAGGCCGGCGCCAATGATGATGAACAGGTAGAGGGCGTAGGAGGGGCTCGTCTCGATGTTCATGACGCCAACAATGACGGAGGCTTCAGCGAGGTAGACGAGAAGATTAAGCGGGGTTTGGAAGAGGTAGTGGCGGCGGGTCCAGAGGACGGCCTGAACGAAGGCGTGGTGAAGCACCAGTGTGGTTGAAATGATGGCGAGGTTTCTGACGAGGTTTCTGTAAGGGGGTTCGGTGAGGAAGAGCGGCGCCAACACGATGAAAGCGGTATAACGTACCCACACCGCCCCGCGCTCGAGGTGCAGGAGGGTTTCCTGGCGGCTGTCCAGTGGTGTCGTCATGCCGGCCTCCATAGTGTCGCCCGGGGTCTCACTATCGAATGATCACCCAGGCTTCGGGCACGCAATCCTTGCCCAGTTTCTTGCCTTTTTCGGAAGCCTTGAACTCGTCGAATTGGTCGCCTTTGGGGGGTAATTGGACGAGTTCGCCCTCCTTGGCGCGCATGAGGCGCGTCATGGCGTAGATGCGCTCAACCGTGCCGACGCTGACTTCCTGGTCCTTGTTGAGCCGGGCGATTTCCTGATGGAGGGCTTTGCGATCCTTGTTTTCGGCGGCGATCAGGCGCTGGGCTTCGTTGCGCTTGTCCGCATCCTCGATTTTGTCCGGCTCGCGCATTTTGAGGTAGCCACGATTGTTCTCACCGATCGATCCGGTCGCCTTGAGTTCGCGTATGGGTTTGTTGCGTTCGCGCAGGCGCAGGGCAATCTCACGGATCTTGGGCGAATCGGACTTGAGTTCAGCGGCATACGCAACGGAGAAGGGGGAGAGCGCTTCTTGTGCGCGCCATAGCCAGGATGTGGAGGCTGGCTCGGCGTCGGTGTTCTCGATTTCGAGGGAGTCGGATTCCTCTTCGATGAAGTCGAGGAGGGAGCCGGCCTGCTGCTCGATCTGGTGGCGAATGTCGATGGTGATATGGGCTTCGAACGTCTTGGGGATGTTGACGCATCCCACGACGATGATGATGGTGGCTAGAAACGCACCCGCAATTCGTTTCATTTCCGGTACCTCCTCGCAGTATGGACGAAATTGCCTCGTGCTTATTCTTAAACTGCTCTAGAACGACAGGTTTTCAAGGCTGTTGGACTGCGCGAGTTTCAGGGCCTCCGCCACGGCGCTCGCGTCGATGCGCAAGTCCACGGTCAGGTTGAGGTCTTCGCTGGCCAGTTGCACCTGGCCCACGTATCGGTCCTCTTCAATCTCCAACTCCAGTTTACCACTATCGAAGCGGCGCATGTCGTCTTCGCCGATCAGCTCTTGGATGGCGCGCTCCACGCGTTTCTTCCCGGCGAACCGCTCCGGATACTGCGATAGTAGCAGTTGCTGGATCAGTTCTGCATTCACGGCCAGTCCGGTGGGGGCGCTCACCGAGAGTGTCAGACTTTGGATGCCGTCGAGGCTGAGCGTAGCGGCGAGTCGGCCGTGTGCGAGTCCGGCCAGTTCGACGTTGGGGATGGTCATCTCTCGGCAGAAGGCGGCGAGGTCGATCTGGCCGAGGCTGGCGGTGAGGGTGGTGGGGAAACCCTCGTCGAGCGGTTTGACGGCAAGGTCTGCGTTGAGGGCGCCTTCGAAGAGGGTTCCGGTGAGACCGCGCGCCTGGATAATGCCGTGCTCGAAGACGATGGGACCTTCTACGCCGCTAATGGTGGCGCCGGCGGCCACGATGCTGCCGGCCTGAGCGCTCCCGGCCAGGGTGAAGGGCGCTTCGGGTCCCCACGCGCCGTGGCCCTCGACGGCGAGGCCGGTAATGGCCGCCCACCGATCCACCAGCACCATCGACTCGGCCGTGCCGTTCAGTGCCACCGTGCCTGCGAGCGCTCCGTCCGTGTAGGTCACCGTGCCCGAGGCGTCTCCCGTACCGTCCACACGGTCGAGGAGTCCTTGGTCGATGAGGGGGGCGAAGTCGGTGATGATCTGATACTCGGCTTGGGCTGCCAGGGGCGGCCGTGCGAAGGACGCGACTGGTATGGTGAGCGCGGTGCCGTCGCCGAGGGCGATGCGCCAATCGCGGGCCTTGCCGCGGCGGTTCAGGTTGTCGTAGCGCAGCACGCCGGTGGCCGTGATGGGATCGAAGAGGTCGAAGCCGCCATACCCCAGGCCGTCGATGGCGGCCTCGGCATTGGCGGTGGTGTAGCCTTCGACGTTCTCGATGGGGGCCTTGATCCGCACGTTTCCGCGGAGGCCGGGGTTCAGCAGCGCGAGTTCGAACTGCGCCTCAAGCCCGGCCTGGAGTGTGAAGGCTTCGAAGCCGAACTGCCAGTCGGTGAGGTTGACGGCGGCGCGTTGGCCCAGGCTGACGCCCAGTTCCGGGCCGGAAGCGGTCCAATAGGGGTCGCGTTCGATGGAGACGGCGCCTTTGAGTGCGACCGTTTCTCCTTCGCGTGTGGCGATGGGACCAAACTGGACGGGGGCGGCGGCGAGGTCGAATGCCGTGTTGGCCGTTTCCAGGTCTAGAGGCATTTCGAGTTGGACGGTGCCGTGAACGAGCATGCCGGGCGCGCCGAGGCGCGCGCCGCCGGTGAGGATCTCGATCCATTGATCCGGCGCCACGCGCTCGATGGCGGCGTTAAGCGTGACCGTGTTGTCGAGTTTGTGGTGTCCGGCGATCTGGACGCTTCCTCCGGCCAGGTCGATGGCGGCACTGAAGGGATGTCCATCATCCGGCGGCATGGCGAGGAATCGTTTCGCGGCGAGGCGGATTTCGGCCGGTACGCGTTCGCCCCCCGGTTTTGTGAGTACGGGGCTGAGCACGGCTTCCGCCTCGAGGCTGGCCAATCGCCAGACGAGGCCGGTCTTGAGGGAGTCGATGCCTTGGAAGGCGCTGAGTGTGGATGCGCCCGGACGCGATGACTTGGGAATGAGGGCGAACACGTCGTCGCGGGACCAGTCGTCGAGGATGGCGGCCACGTTGATTTCGACCATTCTCCCTTGCGTGGCTTGCAGGCGGAGTTGTTGGCCGCGGTTGAAGGTGACGCCGAGGTCGAGATCGAGCGCGGCGGAGTCGCCCGCTTGTCCTTGGATGGTCACGTCGCCTGCGTACCACTCGTTGCCCTCGGGGCCGATGGCCAGAGATTCCGCGCGCAGGTCGACGACGGTGTCGCGCAGGTCGGCGGTCCAGTCTCCGAGGTTGATCACCGCGTGGATACGGGTGCCGGAGGCATCGAGGGATTGGAAGCGCAGGGGAAACGCGCCGCAGCCGGGGCAGCCGGGTTCATAGGCCTGCGCCATGAACGAGTCGAGGCGCAAGTCCAGCTCGGGCTTCGGCAGCGTTCGGAAGGAAAGCCCGCCGGAGATGTCCACCAACCCCGGGACGACTACGGAAAGCGGCTCGACGGTGTGCAGGCCATCGGCTCTTGTGTAGCGTAGGTCGACGCTGCCGCCCGCCAAGTCGCGGTCGCCGATGGCGCGCTTGAGACTGATTTCGCCCCCCAGATCGCGGCCTTTCAGCGTTAGGGAGTACGCCTCCTTGGAATCGACGACGGCGCCGAAGGCCAAGCCGCTCACGCCGATCCGTCCCTCGGGTGTGGTCACGCGAAAGAAGATGTCGTCCACGTTGATGGTCTTGGGGATAAATTGGAGCAGTCTGGCGTCTTCGGCGGCCTTCGGCTTTTTTTCGGGGCTGTCCTTGGTCTCGTCGAGGGTCTCGTCGAGGGTCTCGTCGAGCAGGACGATCAGTTGGATTGCGTCGACGTTGACGGAGGGGATGTGGCGGGCGTCTTTGGGGAGAAGGGCGTAGTCCACATCGAGGCCGCGCACGTCGACATGGAGGATCGGGTTGTCTTTTTCAGGTTTTACGAGGAGATGTTCGGCGCGTATCCGGCCCAGGGTTGAGAAACCGGTCAGTTCGACGTCGGCGTTGAGCGCCTTGGAGAGGATCTTTTCGACGATCAGGCGCTGCGGGAAGAAGAGGCACAGCAGGATGGCCACGCAGGCGGCGCCTACGAAAAGGCGCAGCCATTTGCGACGGCGTCGAGGCCGTTCCTGGTCGCTCATGCGGCCCTCTCTATTCATCCTCCAGCACTTCGATGCTGATCTGGCCGATGGTGGGGATCAGTTTGGCCTGTTCGAACATGTCGCCCTCGGCGAGTTTGATGTGGGTGACGTCGGCGACGGGTTGATCGAAGG
This sequence comes from Nitrospiraceae bacterium, assembly GCA_011682535.1. Lineage (GTDB taxonomy): Bacteria > Hydrogenedentota > Hydrogenedentia > Hydrogenedentales > SLHB01 > JAACEL01. The sequence continues at coordinate 5,319 of JAACEL010000273.1, forward strand.
TGGGATCGACGTCGATCCACTTGCCCACCCATACGGAGGCCCACTGGTGGAAATAGAAGGCGGGGCGCGATTCCTGCACGTAGATGAGTCCGGCGGCTTCGCGCACGGGTAGACCGGCGGCGCGTGCCAGGCCGATGAAGAGGATACTGTATTCGGTGCAGTCGCCCTCGAGGTTCTCGAGTACCTCGATGGCGTTGGTTAACTGGGCGGAGAAGGTGGTGCGGATGTTGTCGTGCACCCAGGAGCACAGCGCGTTGGAGATGGCCAAGGTGTCTTTCTCGCCGCCGACGATCTCTTTGGCTTTGTCGATCAGGCGCTTGTCGTCGCTCTGGACGAGGAGCGAAGGTTCGATCCACTTGACCACGGCCGGATCGGTGACGGGAAGCTGGGCGGCCTGGAATCCGTCAACGGCGTTCAGGCGGCTCTGGAACAGGACGCTGCCGTCCTGGGGTGTCAACTGCTGGCGCTCGTCGTTGAAGAGATGGTCCTCGGTGACGGGGCCTTTGATACGCAGGCGCAGCGATGGGCGCTTGCGGGGGTTTTCGACGGGGCGGTCGGCGATGGCGGCGTTGGAGACGATGACATCGTTGATGTAGCCGACGTCCTGAGCGATTTCTTTGGGTTCGAGGCGCATGGTGAGGATGCCGCTCATGGTATCTTCGAGCGTCGTTCCGTCTTCGGTGATGTAGCAGACGGATTCGACGCCGAGGGGCTGCATGACGGAGTTGACTTTGAATACGCGGGTGGGCACGCCGTCGAGGATACGTTCCTCAATGGCGATGATGCGTGAACGCCCCTCGATTTCGGTCTTGTAGATGGGCTCGAAGACGGAGAAAGTGAGTTCGTCGCCGACCTTGCCGTGTTCGCCGACGAGTCGCGCGTGTTGCAAGGCGTCCGCGAGCGACTCCTTGGGTTTGGGCAGCGTCTCCTGGCTTTCCACGCCTCCCACGGAGGAGGACAGGATGAAGTTGTCCCCCTCGACGCGTCCCTCGAAGCGTTTTGTCGTGACGCTGTCCTCGACCTCCTGGCTGATGCTGAGCAGGGGGCCGTCGGGAGCGTAGCGCCGTTGGAGGGCGACGCGCATGTGCTGTTCGATGCCCATCATCTTGATCTTGAAATGGGCTTCTTCCGCCACAATCACGGTGCCGTCCTCGGCCACATTCAGCGATTCCACGGCGTAGCCGGCCTTGCTCCCGTTCATATAGAGGCCGTACCAGTCCTCTCCGGCCAATGACTGAATATCGAGTTCTTGCGCGACGAGCAGTCTGGGAAATAGTGACAGCGAAACCATAAGGATTACTTTCTTCATCTTAGTGTGACTCCTGGATACCTCTTCAAGGCGTGAGGCTCTATTCTATCGAAGCGCGAGCCAAAGAGAAAGCGGAAAACGCAGATCCCAAATCCGCGGGTAGATTACCCCCCCCAAAAAAAGGCTTGAAACTTGCGTACAACTTGTCATTTCGACCGAAGGGAGAAATCTCTGTCGGAGACGTCAATCCTGAGTGAAAAATTTAAGCGAGGGGTGGTTCGAGATCTCTCCCTGCGGTCGAGATGACAGGTAAGGGGTCGAGATGACAGTTGAGACGAGGCCGTGCGACACATTGCGCT
>JAACEL010000274.1 GCA_011682535.1 Nitrospiraceae bacterium
AGGTGGGGGTGCTCGTAGAACATGGCGATCGCGCGGAAGCGTTCGCTGGTTTTGTAGACGGTGGCCCCGCCTTCGTCGACGCCAACGGCCTCGGCGGTGGTGGTGTAGGCGATGGCGGTGTCGACGCGATAGGTGGCGGCGTAGAGCTTGGCGGCGCGGAGCATGGCGTAGAGTTCGCGCGAGCCGCGCTTGAGGTCGTCGCCGGAGAGGATGCCCATACGGGAGAACATGGGCACGGCCACGGCCGTCATCACGGCGACGATGCTCAATACAACGAGCAGTTCGACCAGCGTAAACCCACGCCGGCGCGAGGCGGGGGCATACCCCTCCCCCACTCCGCGGTGCGCTCTGTCAGGCCAAACAATCACGTCGGTCGCCTCGCTGGACTATTGGTAAGACTCGTGGGCCGTCCAACCCTGCGCGTTGTCCCAATTGTTGATGTCGTCGCCGCCGCCAATGGTCGTGCCCTGTTCATCTTCGAGATTCAGGCCGAGACTGTAGATGTAGATGGGCAGATCGCGCGGAGCGGGGAATCCACGCCCGCCATCCGCCTTCGGGTTGCCGCGCAATTCCATGTCGAGTTCGTCCTTGGCCTTCGCATCGTAGACATACTCGACCAATTCGTCGTTCTGATCGAGGTAGTCTCGATAGGATCGGAAGTACATCGTGGCGGCCCTTCGAATCGGGCCGGCAAAGAACTGGTAGGCGTGTTCACTCCACGGATCCTTGCCGATCTCCAGATAGCTGGTGCCGAGGTTCTTGCGCACGCTCTCTTTGAGCTTGATGGACAACGGCGAGAAGTCTGCGTTCTTGCCCTGGCGCAGCAGCTCGTAGAAGATCAGGTTGTAGACTTCCTGGGCGGCCTCAAGCGACAGGGAAGACATGAATGTCGAGAAGTTAACGCCGCTGCCGTCGGTGACGTCGAAGAAATGCCCGAAGTGTTTCTTCTCACCCGCGATCAGCATCTCCTGTATGGCCATGTCCATGTTGCGAATTTCCGACACGGCCTTGGCCATGCGCGCCTTGGCGATGTGTCTGCCCACTCTGGGCACGACGATGGAGGCCAGGATCCCGATGATGGCGATCACGACCAGAAGTTCGACGAGTGTGAAACCTTTGTTGCGCACCATTGCTATACCTCCCGTTTCGGCGCGGCCGCTCTCGGACCGGGCCCGCTGTCGCCGGTGTAAGTTCAATTATGCTAGGTGCCGCTGATCGCGTCGCCGAGCGAAAAGATCGGCAGATACAGGGCAATGACGATGAAACCGATGATACCGCCGAGCACGATGATGATGACGGGTTCCATCAGGGCCAGCATGGCGTCGACGGCCGCCTCGACTTCGGCGTCGTAGATGTCGGCCACCTTGACAAGCATGGAGTCGAGACTACCGGTTTCTTCGCCGACGTCGATCATGTTGACGACCATAGTGGGGAACACCTTGGCTTCGTCGAGCGGCGCGGCGATGGTGTCGCCCTCTTTGATGCTGTCGTGTACCTTCTGTATGGCGTTCTGGACGACCTCGTTGCCGATGGTCTCGCGGGTGATCTTGAGCGCCTGGAGAATGGGCACACCCGAGGTCAGCAGGGTGCCGAGGGTTCGCGCGAAACGCGCGACGGCGACTTTGGTGACGAGATCGCCGGCGAGGGGCATCTTGAGTACGACGCGGTCCATGACGCGCTTGACGGAGTGGCTCTTGCTGAGCAGTTTGATGGTGATGACAGTGCCGCTGATTATCATGAGCAGCATCCACCAGCGGTATTGGATAAAATTGCCCGCGTCCACGAGGAACTGGGTGGGCTTGGGCAGGCCGGCGCCGAAATCGCTGAAGATCTCGGCGAAAACGGGGACCACCTTGATGAGCAGGAAGGTCACGATACCGGTGGCGATGAGGACAACGGCGACGGGATAGACGAGGGCGCCACGCACTTTGCGCTTGAGGGCCTGGCGGCGCTCCATGAACATGGCCAAGCGGTTGAGTACGGTTTCGAGCATACCGCCGACCTCGCCGGCGCGCACCATGTTGACGAACAGGCGGTCGAACACCTTGGGGTGCTTGGCGAGGCCTTCGGAGAAGGTGGAGCCGGATTGGACGTCGCTGGAAATCTCGCGCAGGATATCGCGCAGCTTACTGGGTTTGAGCTGGCCGATGAGCACGTTGAGACTGCGCAGCAGCGGCAGACCGGCGTCGATCAGGGTGGCCAACTGGCGGGTCATGACGACGATCTCTTTGGTCTTGACGCCACCGAAGTAGAGTTCGCTGATACCGCCCTTGTCTTTGCGCGCCCGTTTCTCGTCGCTCTTGCGCGCCTCGCGCACGTGGGTGGGGTAGAGACCAAGCGTTCGCACGTCGTTGATGGCGAGGGCCTGGGTGTCGGCGTCAATGATGCCGAAGATCTGCTTGCCGTCTTTGTTGAGGGCTTTGTAGGCAAACTTAGGCATGGGTGACTCCTCTAGTCGTCGTCGTCAAACCGGTCGGTGTGATCGATTACTTCTTGGACACTCGTGATTCCTTGGGCACACTTGATGATGCCTTCTTCGCGTAGCGTCCTCATGCCCTGTTGCTTGCGGGCGTAGCGGCGCATTTCGAACGCCATCGCGCGGCCGAGGATCATGTCGCAGACTTTTTCGTCGACGACGAGCATTTCGTACAGGCCAGTCCGGCCCATATAGCCGAAATAGTCGCAGGCGGCGCAGCCTTTGGGGCGGAAGAAGCGCAGGTTGGGGTCATCACGCCATTGGTCGGGCAGGCCGACCTCTTCGCGTTCTTCTTCGTCGGGCGTGTAGACTTCGCGGCAGTGGCGGCACAGCACGCGCACAAGACGCTGGGCCAGCACGGCTTCGAGGGCGGCGACGATGAGGAAGGGCTCGACGTCCATATCGAGCAGACGGGTGATGGTTTCGGGGGCGCTGTTGGTGTGAAGCGTGCTGAGCACCAAGTGACCGGTAAGCGACGCCTCGACGGCGATCTCGGCGGTCTCGAGGTCGCGGATCTCGCCGACCATGACGATGTCGGGGTCCTGGCGCAGAATGGAGCGCAGACAGGCGGCGAAGGTGAGTCCGACGTCTTCGCGCACTTGCACCTGGACGAGCTGCTCGATCTGCAACTCAACGGGATCCTCGGTGGTGATGATCTTGACCTCGGAGCTGTTGAGTTCGTTGAGACAGGCGTAGAGGGTGGTGGTCTTTCCGGAACCGGTGGGCCCGGTGACGAGGAAGATGCCGTTGGGCTTGCGGATGATTTTGTTGAGCTTACTGATGACCATCTCGCTGAGGCCGAGGATGTTAATGTCGATTTTGACGGCGGTCCGGTCGAGGATACGCATCACGCAGCATTCGCCGTAGAGCGTGGGCAGGGTGGCCACGCGGACGTCGATCTCGCTGTCGCCAATCTTCAGTTCGATACGGGCGTCTTGGGGCAGGCGGCGCTCGCCGATGTCCATGCTGCACATGACCTTGACGCGCGACACGAGCGCGATGGCCATGTTGCGGGGCGGACTGACGATCTCGTGCAGCACGCCGTCGACGCGGATACGGATGCGGAAGTGTTCTTCGTAGATCTCGAAGTGGATGTCGGATGCGCGCTTCTGAACGGCCTCAAGGAAGACCAGGTTGACGATCTTGATGACCTCGGGTTCCTGGCTAAGTTCGATGAGGTTGTCGACGTCGCCGACGATCTCCTGCTGGCCGAGTTCTTCGAGACTGAGCATCGAGTCGCCGACTTTGGTGACGAGTTCTTCGAGGGTCGCGTGGATGGACTGGGTTTCGTAGGAGTAGTTGGCCTTGATGCTGGCGGCGACATCGGGATGGTTGCTGATGGCGCCTTGGACTTCGCAACCGAGGATCTGACGCAGGTCGTCGAGGGTTTCGAGCTTGAGGGGGTCGGCCATGGCAACGACGACGGTGCCATCTTGCTCGCGGATGGGAATGATGTTGTAGAACTTGGCGACGTCGGCCGACACCATGCGCAGGACTTCGTCGCGGATCTGGAACTTGCTGAGGTCCACACGCTCCATGCCCTGCTGGATGCCGAGAGCTTCGACGATGTCTTGCTCGTCACACAGCCCCATGGACACGAGCACACGCCCCATCATCTCGCCGGTGAGACGCTGCCGCTGGAGGGCTTCGTCGAGGTCGAGCGGAGTGATGACGCCCTGCTCGATCAGGATGTCGCCGAGTTGTCTCTCGCGCAATGCCGCCATTTGTGTTTCCTCGTCTCCTCACGGGAGAGCGTTAGGACGTGGCCCCTGCCGCATCGTCCTCCATCCCTAGGGCGCGGGCGTGCTGCTCGAACTCTTCGGGAAGCTGCGCCTTGCTCATCGCATCTTCGAACTTGATGACACCTTTGCGATACAGAGCGAGCAGGTGTTCGTCGAGGAGATTCATGCCGTACTTGTGGCCAGTCTGAATCATGGACGTAATGCGGTAGGACTTGTTTTCGCGGATGAGATTCTGAATGGCTGAGGTGGTAATCATAATTTCGAAAGCGGCCACGCGGCCAAACCCGCTTTTCTTCGGGACGAGGGCCTGAGAGATCACGGACTTGAGGTTACCGGCCAACTGGGTGCGGATCTGTTCTTGCTGGTTGGTGGGGAAGGCGTCGATGATACGGTCGATGGTACGCACGGCGCCGGTGGTATGCAGGGTGCCGAACACAAGGTGGCCGGTCTCGGCGGCGGTGATGGCGGCCTCGATGGTCTCGAGGTCGCGCATTTCCCCGACGAGAATGACGTCGGGGTCTTGACGCAGCGCGCGGCGCAGGGCCTCGGAAAAGGTCGGCACGTCGACGCCGACCTCGCGCTGGGTGATGATGCTCTTCTTGTGATTGTGATAATACTCGATGGGGTCTTCGACGGTGATAATGTGGTGGTCGAAGGAGATGTTGAGCCAGTCGATCATGGTGGCCAGTGAGGTACTCTTACCCGAACCGGTGGGGCCAGTGACAAGGATGAGTCCGCGGGGCTGGTTGATGACGTCTTTGAGGGACAGCGGCAAGCCGATTTCCTCGAAGGTCATGATATTGCGGGGAATGAGACGTAGCACGATGCCCACATGGCCGCGCTGTTTGAAGATGGATACGCGGAACCGGGCGACATCTTCAAACGCGAACCCGAAGTCGGAACCGCCGACCTCCTGCAATTCCTGCTGGTTGTCCACCGACGCGATGCTCTTCATGAGACGCTCGGTGTCTTCACTGGTGAGGACATCGTCGCCGAAGAAATGAAGACGGCCGTGTACACGCCCGACCGGGGGATCGTCGACGGCCAAATGAAGGTCGGACCCGTCCCGGTCGATAAGCATCCTCAGCAAACTTACCATCTCATACGCCATACATCCGTCTCCTAGGCTGCGCAGTGGACAGCCGGTCGCTCCTAGCCCGCCGCGGTCGCCATCTGTTGGAGGACTCTGAGCGGTTCGTCCACGCGGGTCTTGCGGTTGACTTCCTCGATGGTGGTGATGCCCTTTAGGGCCTTCTGCCACGCATCATCGCGCATGGTGCTCATGCCCGACAGCCGGGCCGTGCGCCGAAGCGTCATTGGGGACTCACCCTCCATGATCATCTGGCGAAGCTCGTCGCTCGTTTGCAGCAATTCGTACACACCCAGGCGCCCGGAGTAACCGGTGTGGTTGCAGTTTTCACAACCGGCGCCGTGAACCAGATCCACCTTGCTGGGGTCGACGTCAATCCCCAACATCTCGAATTCGTCGTCGGCGGGTTTGTAAGGTTCTTTGCACGAAGTGCAGATCGTCCGCACGAGGCGCTGGGCCAGCACGGCGCGCACGCCGGAGGCGACGAGGAAGGGTTTGATGCCGATATCGATCAGACGCGTGAACGCGCTGGCGGAGTCGTTGGTATGCAGGGTGGAAAACACCAAGTGCCCGGTAAGAGCCGCTTTGATGGCAATCTCGGCGGTCTCGATATCGCGAATCTCACCAACCATCACGATGTCGGGATCCTGGCGGAAAATAGCGCGAAGGGCGCGCGCGAAGTTCCAGCCGATGTCATGGTGAACCTGCACTTGGTTGATCCCTTCGAGCTGGTACTCGACGGGATCCTCCACGGTGATGAGCTTGGTGTCGGGTTGGTTAAGGGTGTGCAGCGAAGCGTAAAGGGTGGTCGTCTTGCCGGAACCGGTGGGCCCCGTCACGAGCACAACGCCGGTGGCCTGGCCCAACAGGTATTCCCAACTGCGCTGGTCTTCGGGGGAAAAACCCAACTGGCCAAGGCCGAGCAGCAGGCCGCTCTTGTCGAGAATACGCATGACCATGCTCTCGCCGTAGACGGCGGGCAGGGCGCTGACGCGCAAGTCGACCATCTTGCCGCCGACGTTGAGCTTGATGCGGCCGTCCTGGGGAACGCGGCGCTCGGCAATGTCCATGCCGGCGAGAATCTTGAGGCGCGAAATGATAGCGGCCTGGGCGCGTTTGGGCGGCAGGGGCATCTCGTGGAGCACGCCGTCGATGCGGTAGCGGACTTTGACGTCGAACTTGCCGGGCTCGACGTGTATGTCGGAGGCGCGCAGCCGGAAGGCGTCAAGGATGAGATTACGCACGTAGCGGATAACAGGACTGTCGTCGTCCTCGTCGTCCATGCTGGCGGAGCCCTGGCTGGCCGTCTCGCCGTCGAAGTTGACGCCGTCGACGCTGATGCTGTCGAGGCTGATGTCGCTGGCGCTCATCGAATCGAGGCTACTGCCCAAGGACGAACTCATCGAACTGAGGTTCGACATGGTGCTCAGCGTGCTCATGGTGCTGGCGCTGGAGACGGTCGACAGCATGGTCTCGACGGTGGTCTCGGCCAGACCGTAGTACTTGGCGAGCGCGTGGCTGATCTCTTCGGGGGGCGCAAGCACAGGCTGCACAGGACGGTCGAGCAAGCGCTGGAGGTTGTCGAGGTTGTTGATGTTG
>JAACEL010000275.1 GCA_011682535.1 Nitrospiraceae bacterium
CGCCTACTTGATCGCCGGCGTCCGCGCCACGCGGAAACCAACCTGGCTGCTTACCGTGCCGACGTAGTTGGCGTCACGTTGGGTAGTGGTCAGGTAGTCGCTGGTGGGCGAGAGTGACCAGTGTCCGCCGCGCATTACCTTGTACGTTTGCATCCCCGTGGGCCCGGTCGGGTTGGTGACCGGGGCGTCGGGGTAGTTCGTGCGCCAGTCGTGGCACCATTCTTTAACGTTGCCCGTCATGTCGTAGCATCCCACCGGGCTGGGGCTGTCGATCGTGCCCGCGCTGACACCGTTGTAATGGCCGGCCAAAGTCGTGTACGGCTCGCCGAGGACCCCCAGCGGGTTGGCGTCGCCGTAGTTCGCACGCGACGCGCTGAGGGTGTCGCTGGCGAAACCGTACAGGTACCGCGTGGCCCCGTCCCAAGCCGCCGCGTACTCCCATTCCGCCTCGGTGGGCAGGCGATAGCCGTCCGTGAACTGGATCCCGTCCGTGCCTGGTTCCGTGTCGATCAAGTCCCACGCGGTCGTGTTGTACGCCGGTGTGAAGCCAGCCCATTCGCTCAGCCAGTTGCAGAACATCACGGCGCCGTACCAACTCACGTGGGTCATGGGATGCAGCGCCCGGGTGAACCCGGACGTGACCTCGGGACTGAAGGCGCCGCCTTCGAACTGCAACCGACACGTAATGACGTCGAAGTCCACCAGAAACTGACCCTCGGCGTGGATGTCGTCGCCTTCGTATGGGCTGCCCGTCCCGTTCGTCAGGTATCCCATGCCGTATGCCCAATTCAGCACGGCGGCGTATTCCATGTTGGTCACCTCCAAGGCGCCGATCGAATACGCCGACAATGTGACGCTGTGACGCGCCTCGCCGGCGGAGTCGTTGCCCATTTCAAAGGCGCCGCCCGCCACGTCCACCATCCCGAGCGGCACGGCTTCAGCCGTGACGAGGCCAGAGGCCACCACGAGATTCACCGCCGAACCCGAAGGGGCGTTCTCAGCCGCCGCGGGGTTCTGACTGATCACGAAGCCCGCCGCGATGAGGTCGCTCGGCACGGGGGTGATCGTGCCAACCGTCAGGCCGGCCGCCAGAATCGCCGCTTCCGCGTCAGCCTGCTCGTTGCGTACTACGTCCGGTACCGTTACCATCACCGGCCCCAGCGATATCACCAGATCCACCGGCGTCCCCACCATGACACTGGTCCCGGCGGCCGGATCCTGGCCGATCACCGAACCGGCGGGCACGCTGACGTGGTTCGCTTGGGCGACGGTCCCCACGTTTAGACCCAAGCCCGTGATGGCGCTTTCCGCATTCGTCTGCGTCATGCCGACCACCTCAGGCACCGACACCGTCGACGAGCCCTTCGAGATGGACAGATCCACTGCCGTGCCAGGATCGACGCGGGCACCGCTAGCCGGCGCCTGGCCGATCACCTTGCCCGCAGCCACGGTGTCGCTGTATACCTCCGACACCGTGCCCACGGTCAGGCCCGCGGCCCTGATGGTTGCTTCCGCAAGGGTCTGAGTCACGCCTACACAATTCGGCACGGTGATCCGGTTATCCTGCGGGCAGCCCAGAAGACCCGCGCACACCACGCAGACACTCACCCACACGAAACTCATGCGCACCCAGCGATACATGGCAACGTTCTCCCCTGATACCACACCCAGCGCTCCGTCCAGAGCCTGAAACGACCTACGCGACCGAGTATGGCCTATCACCCCGATCCCGTCAACCCCGCCCCGAATCCATGGCGCGCCCTTAAGCACGCACCTCGCCAATCCTGTAAATCCTGTCCAATGATTCCCGGACCCAAAGCCAGACAAACTATTAAAACTGTTGCTGCTTGAAGCGCTCGCGTGCGCCCTGTAGCATGCCCCCACGGGCGAGTCTAACCGAAGAGGAGTCGCCGTTCGTGGAGACCCACGTCAGCTTTGAGGCCTTCGGCAGCACGCACCTGATCACCGTGGCCGCTTTGGCCTTGGCGGGCGCCGCGATTCTCTATGGTACGTGGCGATGGGCCACGCGCGAGCAGGCCACATCGATCGGCATTGCCATCGCCGTGTTCATGCTCGTCCAGGAACTGCTCGATCGCGGATTACACGTCTACCTCGGCGACGACTTCTGGAACCACGTCCTTCCTTTGCAGATGTGCGGGGCGTCGCTCTTTCTCACCATCGTCATGTTGATCGGCCGCAGCAGGTTGCTGTTCCAGTTGCTGTACTTCTGGGGCTTGGGCGGCGCGGGCGTCGCACTGCTCACGCCCGACACCCCCTACGTCTTTCCGCATTTTCTCTACATCACCTTCTTCACCAGCCACGCCCTGATCATCATTGGCGTTGCTTACATGATGGTCAACTTTGGCTACCGGCCCACGCTACGTTCACTCGTTGGCACGTGCATCTTCACCATCATCTACATCCTTGCCATGTTCCCTGTGAACGCCCTGCTTGGCACCAACTATCTCTTCATCAGTGACAAACCGTCCTCGGCGTCCCCGCTTGACCTCATGGGCCCCTGGCCCTGGTACATACCCGTGGCAACCGCCATGGTACTTGCTGTGTTTGCGCTTCTTTACGCGCCCTACCTGGCCAAAGACTACTTGATGGCGAAGTCGTTGGCGCCTTGTGAGGCGGAGGATGACGGATCCCGTGACGACTGACGGCCGGATTGACTCGATCGACCAGTGCCGCGGCTTCGCCATTCTGGTGATGATCGGCGGCAACTTCGCCAGCAAATTCGCCTTCATGCCCTGGCTCCTCACCCACCAGAAGTACGGACTCACCATCGCCGAGTTGTTCGCGCCCATCTTCTTCTTCGTCGTCGGCGTCGCGTTCAGGCTGTCGTTCCTCAAACGTGTCGAGCGCGACGGACTTGCCGCCGCCCGCCGCGCCGCGTTGCGCCGCTACGCCATCATCACCGTTATCGGTCTCATCGTCTACATCGATCACCTCTGGGACGCCCTCACCCACATCGGCATGGCGGGACTCCTCATCTTGCCCTTTATCCACCGCAGTCCGCGGGTCCGCGCCCTGATGGCCGTGGTCTACCTGGCCCTGTTCCAGATGGCCTTCATGTGGACCGGCTACGGCACATGGCTCATGGAACGCCGTCTCAACGGCGGTCCCCTCGGGGCTTTGAGCTGGGGATTCATCGTGCTGATGGGCACGCTCGCGTACGACTGGCTCGCCACCGCGCGCCCGCGCGTCGTCTTGACCGGACTCATCGCATCCGGCCTTATCCTCGGCGCCGCCGGATGGGCGCTGTCGCTGCCCTGGCCCGGTATCAAGGAAGCGTGGCCCTTCACCCGCTACGGCATGACGGCCCCCTATCCCGTCATCGCTTCGGGAACCTCCTTCGGCGTCCTTGCCTTCTTCTACTGCACCGCCGACCTCCTTCGATTTCGATTCCCCATGCTGACCCCCTTCGGCGAGAACCCCCTCGTCATGTACCTCTTCCTCGGCGCCCTTGTCGGACTCAGCAAGCTCGTCATCCACTTTACCCACGAGCCCACCTTCCCCGTGGCCTTCCTCACCTACGTCGCCATGTGCGCCCTCAGCTACGCCGTTGCCCGCTTCCTCCACAACAGACAAATCCGCCTGCGCATTTAGACTGGCGGCGCGTCTTTGCTGGCGCTGAGTTTCTGAGAACCCCCTCGCTGCAGCGGCCATGTCGGCCGCGCCTCTCTGATCCGCGTTCTTCCGCATTGACAGGAGTTCGAACACAGCGTAATATACTGTCATGAGTTTACTGCTGCGAGAAGCAGCCGAGGGTAGTTACTTACGACGAAGACGAGGAGGGACAACGATGAAGCATGTACGGTATGGCGCTGTATTGGTGGCACTGGGGGTTATGGTCGTGTTCTCGACCGGGTGTCCCCTGACCACGTTCTATGTTACGTATCCCACGAACTCGCAGCATTACACAGTTAACGCCGGCAATCAACTGGTGATGACCGTGCGCTTTAGCAGAGATGTCGACTTCTCCTCCCTGGTCGCAGGGGCGAACGTCGTCCTGGACACGGACACGACGGCGAACGCCACTATCACGATAGCGGCGGGCAGCGCGGCAAACGAGATCGTCATCACGACCACGGACACTGTGGCCAACTTGCTGACGTTCCAGCCGGACGGGTTCTTCAAGTTGAATATCGCAGGCGACGGGGTTCGTCCGGTGGAAGACACCAGTGGCGAAGCCCTGGACGGCGACAAAGACAATGTCGCGGGCGGGAACTTCTCGCACCAGTACATTATGCTTGGCTAGGAACGCTGGCGTAAGGCGGGGGTCTTGCCCCCCCGAGCCACGGCGTTACTGTGGACTCGCTCTACCGGTTATGGTATGATCGGGCCACTGAGAAGGCGCCCGTAGCCCAGGGGATAGAGCACTGGCCTCCGGATTCTGCTAAGACACTGGCACACGGCTGTAAGTCGTTGCATATCAAGGCGCGGGGTAGCAGCCCGTAGCGTCGAAATGCAACGACTTGCAGTCCTACCGTGTACAAAACCGTGAACACCCCCTACTGCTCGACGGCATCCAACCAAGCCTTGTCCGTGTCCGCGTAGAATGCTTCGTTCTCCCGAGCGTAGCGTTCCATTTCTTCGCGCCGGAATCCGAACCGCCCGTTGCTCAGTTGCACGCGCCGGATCTTCCCGGCCTTCACCAGATCGTGAAGAGTGCGGGGACAGACGCCAAGAAAATCGGCGGCCTCCTTGGCCCGCAACGTGGCCCGGTTCTGGACCCGTAGCAACGCCTCGATGTTGTTCAGTCGTTCAAGTATTCTTTCGTCTGTGTCTTGCACTTGGTCAGTACCTCCGTTCAGTCGCTCTCGCGCCTTGTATGCCATTTCATCACCGCGCTAGGGTAGGTTCCTCTTGCTGCTGTCCAGCTCGACGCTCTCCGTCCATCCTGCGCAGCCTCAGCAGCCAGACTTATGATTCCCCCGAGGGCGACCGCATAGATCACCCTCGGGGTGGCTAGTTGCGCCTACTTCCTCGCGAGGCTCAGTCTTCGCTCCTTTGTTGGCGATGGCCTTGGTTTGGTCTTGGGGCATCAGCATCGCGCAGATCTGCTCATCGTTGTAGCCAATCTCCCGCAGCACGCGAGGAAGGATGTCGCTGACGCGCTGTAGGTTCGCGGGGCCGCGTTCACGGTCGGTGTCGTGGTGATTGCTAGATTTGAGCATCGTCGTGTTTCCATTTCTCTGCGTTGGTGTAGGGTTCCGTCGGCATTGATATCGGGTCAGTGAAGAGTTGCCGTGCGCGGTCGAATTCCAAATAGCACTGGCCCGTTGTGCCCTCACGGTTCTTGGCCAGCGTCGATTGGATCCCACGCTCGAACTCAATCAACGTGCCGCGTCGCTTGCGCTCTTCGCGGTGCTGCAGAACACCTATGAGGTCGGCCTCAGCCCCCTCGATGAACTCGGCCACGTCAGCAACATCGCCACCGGCTTCGCCCTCGATCTTCCGGCACGCCAGTATGAGATTTCGCAGATCTCGGCACTCTGCAACGATGCTGGCGTAGCTGGTCGCGTTGGCGCTTGTGGGCGTCGCCGTAGTCAGGGCCGAGACGAAGGTGGCGCCACCGACGCGCTTGGCTTTGCCGTTTGACTTCAAGTCTTCGTAGACCGTCAGCTCGTCAACCCGTCGGCTCCTGCCGTGCAGTGTGGTGATTGCCTCATGGACCGCCGCGTGTGCATCGACCGTGAAGGCGTCGCCATCAGTTCCAAGAATCTCCGTTACGTCGTCGATGACTTCGCTGTTGAGCAGCATCGCTCCCAACACGGCACGCTCGGCTTGGGTGTTCGACGGAAGGCTTGTCATGCCTCACCCCCGCCACTCAGCATCGCCTCCACCGCGTCAAGCGGATCTGGACCCGTGGGTGTCTTGGCCGTCGCTTTACCCCAAGCCTCATGGATGCTACCGAATTTCGTTAGCCCGGATTGGCATTTTCTTCGTAGCGGCGCAATCGCCGCGATATTCGCCCGCCATGAGAATTCGCGGTCTTGTCGTTCGGCGTTGAACAGCCAGCGCAACGCCTCAACTACGTTCGCTTCGTCGAAGCCGTCAAGGCGGACCAGCTTGGGAGCGCATCGCGCTCCCGTACATAGCCAGCGGAACCGTCCTTCGGGAGTCTGGCCGAGGGGTGTGCTGCGACAATCATCTTACGAAGCTCTGAGTGAAATTTGGTAAGGGTAGGGAAGACAGAGAGCGGGTCCGATTCGCCAGAATCGGGGGGGCTCTTACTTGACTTAGGCTCTGGCTTAGGCTTAGGCGGGGAGGACATGTCTGGACATGTCTGGATATCGCCTGAACTTGTCGCGCCACTGTCTGGACAAGTCGGGACAGAACCCGTCACAAAGGACTCGCCACGACGCATAACGTATTTCTTGACAGAGTTCTCGGCATGTTCATGCCAATCATGGACTACGAGCCGATGTACGGCATCTTGGTCCAGCCAACCGGCCTCTGTCAGTGCGCCGACGAGTGCGTCGGGATCGCCGTCCCATTTGATGCCTAGGGCGATGTCTTCGTTACTCCAGTGCCCCAGGTCGCCAAGATGGGCATACTTGACTGTCCAGTGCCACAAGCACTCAAGGATGCCCACGGCGACATATGGAGGCACCCCAAGCCGTGCGGCGAACCGTGCCATTTTCGGGTGTTCAGGGGTTCCGCGTTTCACTCAGGCCCATCGTGCACCTTTCGATTCGGGTGTCGTGCCCCTTCTACCCCTTGAGCGTGACGGGGTGCGTCACAAACACGACAAGGAAGAGCGCAAGGAAGGGATAGCGGTCTTGTAAGACATTGCCCCGCATTGTCTTACACGGGAGACAGGGGGGTGGCATTGTGAGTCAAAGAAAAGGGACG
>JAACEL010000276.1 GCA_011682535.1 Nitrospiraceae bacterium
GATGGGTGAGCGTCGTGTCTGGTCCAATAGCGAGGCTGAGCTTGCCCCGCGCGCCACGGCGGAGTTAACCGGCGATGCGGGGATTGCGTTGCCATGGGGCCTTTCTTGAGATCATTCACGGCCCAACGGCAATCATCGGAGGCAACCGCTCGTGCTGTTTGTATATATCCAAATTGTCTTTCTATCACATCTTAATAGTTTTATTCTAAAATATTAAATTATAACTTTGAAAGCGAGCATGGCTAGCGGGTATGATACCTCAACCCCTGGAGAACTCCATGAAACAACTCAGAATAGCGCTGGTTGAGGCCGCCTCATCCTCCGTTCACGTTTACTCAAGAACCTTTCTACCACGACTCGGGACTGCCACGCTGGGCGCAATCCTGAGACAGCGTGGCTATGAGTGCGACCTCTGGTTTCCGGGAATGGCCCCCATGCCAAAGGACAAGCTGGAGACTTACGACATCGTCGGGATTGGGTCGATTACTAACACTATCGTAGACGCTTATCGGCTTGCAGACCGCCTGAGAAAGACCGGAATCACCGTTGTCATGGGAGGCCCACACGTCACCTTCATGGCAGAGGAGGCGCTGGAGCATTGTGATTACGTCGTAATTGGTGAAGGCGATACGGCGTTTCCCGCCCTTATTGAGGCACTCGCCAAGAACACGCCCTATGAGGGGATCAAGGGGCTGGCATATCGACTCCCGGACGGCGCGGTTCGCTTCACGGGAGAGACTGAATTGGTCAATGTGGACAGTCTCCCCTCGCCAGATTTCTCACTGTCGCCGCAGATAACCTCGGGCACGATCCCGCCCATTGTGACAACTTCGCGCGGATGTCCCCATAACTGCGGCTTTTGTAGCGTGACGCCAATTTTTGGTAAACGCTACCGTTTCAAAGAAGCCTCCCAGGTCATTGCCGAGTTACGTCCCCTGAAAGGTCGAAGCGTCTGCTTCGCTGACGACAATCTGTGCGCCAACCGCAAACGCGCCAAATCGCTTTTCCGGAAGATGATAAGCCATGACGCGATCCCACTTAGATGGTCTGGACAAATGTGTGTAAAGGACGCCGCGGACGAAGAACTCCTTGGCCTGATGCAGCAGACCCGCTGCCGCATCATGTACATTGGCGTTGAATCGATCATCCCGGAAACTCTGAACAAGCTCGGCAAGGCCCATCATCTGGATGATATTGCACGAGGCATCGCTAACCTTCACAAACACGACATCGGCATACACGGAATGTTCATGATCAGCCCAGACGATCCGCCAGACACCGCAGACCGAATAGTGGACTACGCTATCGATACGGACATCGACACGATACAGATCCTTTCGTTGGTGCCTTTTCCGGGTACTGCCGTCTATGAGGAGTACCAACGCGACCTGCTGCACCGCGATTGGCAATACTTCGACGGCATGCATGTCGTCGTAAGGCCGCGCATGTGCTCACCCCTCGACATGCAGATGGCAATAACTAGTGCAATGTGCCGCTTTTACAGTCTGCCCCGGGTGATGGCCGCGTATCGCCGGGGGCGTGGATGGCGAGTGAAGTACAGAGCTGGCGGCTATTATCTCACGCGGCGATGGACCACGGAAAACCAGGGGTACTTAGACCGCCTTGCAAACGCGGCAACTCCCGCCTGAGTAAGGCTTCGCGCGCAGGCGTTTCCCCGCCACTCACGCAGGCCAGCATATGCCTAAAAGTGACGTATCTACAGAGATTCCCAACACCATCGTCTGTACATTTTGCGACGTTGCACTTCGTCGTGCATTCGGACCATGCCTGGACTATGTTTCGAGTGAAGAAAGCGGCCAGCACGGCTACCAACACAGCAGGAAGGACGAACCACGCTAGAGCGCACATCAGCAAATCTCCTCATCATTCCTCCCTCTCAGATGATCCGGTCAGTGGTTGGCTACCGGATCTGCTAAGCGCCCCAGAAGACGCTGTAGCTCCAGAGCTGGCGGCGCTCAGGAAAAGTAGGGCGATACGCCGACGGAAAAGGATAAACCGTGGCACGGGAACGCGTTACGAGAAAAAGCTTGCTGGAAAAAATGAGTAAAGCGTAAACTCAGGCTAGGCGTGATTGCCAGCGTGGGTTCTTGCTCGACATGTCCACCGTGTAGAGCGGCGCCGCCAGGTGGCCGGCCGGGCGGCCCAGGAACTCCAGCACGTAGCGGGAGATCCACTTCTCCAGCTTCAGTACCGTCATCTTACGCCGCAAGCGGCCCTGCGAATCCCGGTTCAGGATAGACGGAATTGTGTTCGTCGTGACGATCTCGTCCAACTCGGGGCCATGCAGATTCAACCGTACCTCCTGCGACGAGTAGAAATGCGTGACGAAGAACGCCATGCGTCCCGCGCCTGCCGCCTTCAACAGCCGGCAACACTCCCGGATCGTGCCCCCCGTGCGCACCATGTCGTCGAAGATAATCACGTCACGCCCGGCAATGTCGTCGATGGAACTGGGCGAGTCTTCCGCAATGAAGCTCGACACGTCCCGTTCGCCCCTACGTTCCTTGGCGATGTAAAGCACGTCGGCTCCCGGCATGGCCAGTTCCGAGTGCACCTCATCGGCAAACGTTCGCGCTCCCTTGTCCGGCGCACACAGCAGCATCCCTTTGCCGTTGTGCAGGCTGGGCGCCACGTCCGACGTGCGGATGTAGTCGGCAAACACCTCCGCGGGACTCAGGTTGAGGAAGCCGCCGCTCATTTGCTGGCGGAACAGGCGCTGCACCGACGTCGAGTGGTTATGCACCGTAATCACAGCGTTCAGGCCCGCCAACGCCAGCAGTTGCGCGTACAGGAGACTCGTGAAGGCTTGCCCGTCAAACTTCTTGTAATCGTTTTCGTTACGCGGCGTGTCCACCTCGCCATGCTCGGGCCGCGGCCCGCGATCCTGCGCGCTGAAGAACAGGTCCGGCTCAATGAGAACCACATGCCGCGCACCGTTGTCGTGCGCGGCACGCGTGACCATAAGGTTGCGCCACGCCAGTTCGTTGCGGCTGTAGCGGCTCGACCCCGTCGAGACCACCACCACCACCGTGTCCCGTAGCGTGTTGCCGATATTCTCCAGGTACCGCTCGTCGCTGATGAACCGAGGGCAGAACTCGCTGTTCGCGAAAGTCTTCAGCGACACGACGTCGGCGATGTCCGTTTCCTGTCCGCAATAGGCGCTGATGTCGATGGCGAACGGATTGTCCGACTCCGTTCCCACCGTCAACAGTTTGCCGGCTTCCGCGTTCATGCGCGTTTCTCCTTCCCAAGACCGCGCGCTTACGAGCGCTTGCTGAGCACGTCGGCCTCGTATTGTGCCACGTCGTTGAGCCAGGCCGAGCCCGGCGGCACGCCCTGTTTGACGCAGTAGTAGTCCCAGACTGCGCCGAACGGCAGTGTTTTCAATTCTTCCAGCATCGCTAAACGCGCACCATAGTTGCCCGACAGCTCTAACTCGCGCAGCATATTCGTCGGCTCGACCAGCGCAATCAGCAGCGCCTTGATCATCGCACGCGTACCCGTCGCCCACGCGCCGATGCGGTTGATGCTCGCGTCGAAGAAGTCCAGGCCGATGTGGACCCGATCCTGGAAGTTGTTGCGGATGATCTCTTCCGCGATCGCCCGCAGTTCGTCAGAGAGCACCACCACGTGGTCGCTGTCCCAGCGGACGCCGCGGCTGACGTGCAACAGAATCTCCTTCACATACAGCAGCACCGACGAGATCTTGTCCGAGATGACCTCGGTCGGGTGGAAATGGCCCGCGTCCAGGCACAGCAGCTTGTCATTCTGCACCGCATAGCCCATGTAGAATTCATGCGAACCCACCGTGCAGCTTTCCAGGCCCAAGCCGAACAGCTTGCACTCGACCGCGTCCAGGTTGCACGCCGGATCCGTCGGCTCCGCGAACACCGCGTCCAACGACTGCCGCAACAACTCGCGCGGCCTGTTGCGATCCACCGGGATGTCCTTGAACCCGTCGGGGATCCATACATTGGTCACCGTCGGCGAGCCCAGTGCGCGCCCCATCGCCTCGCCGATTTTCCGGCTGGCAATGCAATGCTCGATCCAGAACTGGCGGATGCCCGCGTCGTTGTGCGACAGCGTGAACCCGTCGGCCGCCTTCGAGTGGGCGTAGCAGGTCGGGTTGAAGTCCAGGCCCAGGTTGTTGGCCTTCGCCCAGTCGATCCATCCCTGGAAATGCTCCAACTGAAGCTCGTTGCGCTCGACGCGCCGGCCGCCCGTTTCCGCGTAACTGGCATGAAGGTTAAACCGGTGCGTGCCCGGGATCAGGCTCAGCGCTTTCTCCGCGTCCTGACGCAGTTCCGCAACCGTACGCGCCTTGCCCGGATAGTTGCCCGTTGCCTGGATGCCGCCGCCTTCCGACGTATCCGCTACCTCGAAACCACCTACATCGTCGCCCTGCCAGCAATGCAGCGAGATCGGGATCGTGGCCAGCTTGGCCATCGCCGTCTCCGTGTCGACGCCATACGCCGCATACGCCTCCTTTGCGTTCGCATAGCTTGTTTCAATGAGTGCATCGTTGGATTTAGGAAACATGTCCATCTCTCCGCGCTTCCTGTGTCGCCGTGTTGTTCGCGATTGGGTTCGTTCACTGAGACGGCTCAGAAGGGCCGTATCCTAGCGTTTTTCGAACGTCGAAAACAATAAGGCTCATGCATAAAATACAATGGAAGCGCCGCGCCGCTCCGAGACTTCCGTGAACACCTACCCCCGCATCGCCTACAATGAGCCCGTCTCGAACGAAAGGAGTGAATGATGACCCAATCAACCGGCCTGCGCGCCCGTCTCAGGGAGGCCGTCGAAGCCATTGCCATCATTGACACGCACGAGCACATTCCTCCAGAAAGCACCATTTGCGGACGCGAGTCCAGCTTCTTCGATTTCTTCGAGCACTACGTGTCGTCCGATCTCGTGTCGGCGGGCATGTCGCGCCAAGCCCTCGAAGAAATGCGTAGTCCCAACAGCGGCAAGACCCTAGCCCAACGTTGGGCGCTCATGGCCCCCTACTGGCCCTATGTCCGCACCACCGGCTACGGCTGCGCCATGCTCGACTACATGGCCGATCTCTTCGACATCGACGACATCAACGTTCACACCTACGCGGAACTCTCCAAGCGCATCGACGAGGCCCATCGCCCAGGTTGGTACCGCACCGTCCTCAAAGACAAGGCCAACATCGACCTTGCCCTCGTGATCACCTGGCCTGGCCAGTCCGTGGCCGTCGACCAGGAGTTCTTCCGCGCCGTCCCCATCCTCGACCACTACGCCACCTCCGCCACACGCGCCGATCTCGATACCCTCGAAGCCGAATCCGGCTGCGCCATCCAGACCCTGGACCAACTCATGGACGCGCAGGAACAACGGCTGGATCGCTTTATCGAACACGGTATCGCCGCCGTCAAGATCTTCCTCGCCTACCAGCGCACGCTGCAATTCGACCGCGTGCCCAAGGCCGACGCCGCGCGCGTGTTCGACCGCCTATGGTTGTCGCAGAAGCTCGACCTCACCTTTGCCGACCTCAAACCCCTCCAGGACTTCATGACCCGGCGGCTCATCGGCCTGGCTGGCGAGCGCGGTCTGCCCATCCAAGTCCACACCGGTCTGCAAGAAGGCAACGGCAATGTCATCGAGAACGCCCGCCCTACCCATCTGACGAATCTGTTCATGGAATTCCCCGATGTCCAATTCGACGTGTTCCACGCCGGCTATCCCTATACCAGCGAAACTGCCGTGCTGGCCAAGAATTTCCCCAACGTCTACCCCGACCTGAGCTGGGTGCACGCCATCTCGCCCACCGTCGCCGCACACACCCTCCACGAATGGATCGAAACCGTCCCCGCCAACAAGATCCTCGGTTTCGGTGGCGACTCCAACTACGTCGAGGGGGCCTTCGGTCACGCCCGAGTGGCCCGCCGGGTGACCACGCAGGTTCTGGCCGACAAGGTCGAGCAACACTATCTGAGCGAGGAGGAAGCCCACTGGCTTGCCGCCCGGCTCCTACGCGAAAACGCCGCACAATTGTTCCAGTTGTCCGCGTCCAGCGGCGGCGAATCTACATGAATTCACGGGCCTGCGTCAGGTTTGTGGGTTTTCGCATGGTTGGCGCCTGGTGCGAAGCCAATAGAAGACGGACGGCACGGGCGCATGTCTGTTCATCACACGGAGGCACCAAGACACAGAGAACACAATCTATTGTAGTGTCTCATAGTTGATGCAACTTGTGTTTCGGCAAGTGTTGGCCATGAACAGCGGACGGCCATCTCATCATACCCGGGCAAGGGGTTGCAACCCCTTGTCTTCTCCAGACTCTTGACTGATTATGCGCGTCCGCCAAGATAAGATGCCAACAGGATGAGACACGTCACTAGATGCTAATCAAATTCACCGTTGACGGGGCACGTAATCGTGGGCTCGCTTTGCGCACCAACGGCCCTGACTGACCTCTAGCCACGGGTGCCACCCCCAAACTCGTTTGGGGGTGCAGGATCCACGGCAACCCCTCCGTCTGAAGGAGATCAAAGGCGTGTGTCGCATGCAGGAACTCCATCAGTAAACGGACGTGCGCGGACGTTTACTCACCCCCAAACGCAGTTTGGGGGTGGCACCCGGGATGTGTGCTCAGATGCCCGGACGGCCATCAGATGTTCTGCAAAAGTGAAAAAGGGCCAACGAGTTTGGGGGTGGCACCCGCATCGCACTGCGAAGTGAAGAGGGCCGGATAATGGCCTTCAATTCTGAGACACACCACTAGTACGTCGTCACATTTTGAATTATTGACAGATGTGTTTCAGAATGCGAATACTCTCGGGCGGATAGCTTGGCACTGCAACCGGGAGGTA
>JAACEL010000277.1 GCA_011682535.1 Nitrospiraceae bacterium
GGCGAACTGCCGTTGCAAAAGACGCTCGGCAGCCCTGGCCACCCTTTCGATGACCCGATCCCGATCGAATGGAAGCTGACCGAATCCGGCTCCTCGGGGCCGAGGGAGCCTGACCAGTATTCATCTGGTGGACAAAGGGCATCCTGGGAACTCAACAACGTACCCGGCGACACGACCTATGCACTGGAGTGCATGATCGCGCCGACGGCCTATCAGGCTCCGGGGAGCTACGGCAAGGCGTGGATGCTGACGATTGCGCCACGGATGTGACACCCATGGCTGGCTGGACACCAGTTTGCATAAGTGGGGCCGGCAAGTGCCGCGGCCAGAGGATGGAATAGGGCAACAGAAGAAAGGAGGTGGCGTGACATCAAGAAGGCCCTTCAGTGGGCAAGGACTCACCCACTCGAAAACGAACGGGGTCCATGAACACGGTTCTTGGCCAGGCGTTGCGGGGTTTCCTCAACGCGAGAGCCTCAACGAGTACATGCGCGGGAGCGATAAACCGCCTCTCGAAGTTGGTCGCCAACGAGCAGCGGGAAGCCAGTGGCGAAACCGGCCGCGCGCAAGCAGCCAGCAGGCTGCGAAAAGGAGAAGAGACACCATGAAGATCACCATTAGCATGATAGCGCTTCTGGCGCTTATGGCCGTGCCGGCCGTAGCGCAGACCTGGAGCAACACGCTGTATGGCCAGGAAGGCACGGCCAGCGATGGGTTCGCTGGCATCGATGCCAGCGGCACGGGCCCAGGCGGCTCACCCAGTGTGCCCGCCGACAACCTCACGAACTGGAACTCGCAGGGGGGATCCGGTTCCTGGTCCGGCATTTACAGTTGGGACACCGACGCATGGCAAGAGGAAGCCTCAAGTGGCGATGCATCGATCCTGGTGGAATGCGACATTGAAATGTATTGGTCGGAGACCACGGCCAACAACGAGATCTACTTCCACCTCGGCAACCCCTTCACCGCGACAACGTCGGACAAGACGGCCGTGGTGGACGGCACCTACGCCACGAACCATCCCATGTACATCGGGATCTCGTTCGACAACACAAGCAAAGACGTCTCCGACTTCGTCATCGCGACGGGCACGGTGCTCAACGGCATGGTAGGCTCGGTCGACATCGGCGGTAGAGACATCTCGGCTGAGAGCTTCGACATCCAGTTCATGGCCCGCCTGAACAGCGGGGCATGGCTCTTCCCGACCAGCTTCGGCGCGGGTTCTCACGGCACCCAGCAGTCCGTCCTGTGGTGGAGCCCCACCGTGACAGGCATGGGTACCGCGCTGGGCTCGGGCACGATGGACTGGCTCGTCCGCATCCTGCCGACGGCGGCGCAGCCTGACGGCAACTACCATCTCGACCCCGTCATCGTCAGCGCTCCGGTACTCTAACCTGGCGCGATGCGGCCGTCTAATACGACGGCCACTTAGCATGCCAAGCGGCAGGCCGCAGGCGCGAACAGTCGTGTCTGGGGCCTGCCGCCATCAAACGGATGGCGCGCTTTGACCTGTTGTGCTATTGCTCATGTGCTCTCTAACCTGATGAGGAATCATATAGTGACAAGAGGAGGATCTTTCTTTCGTCTCCGCGGGTTGTATCCGAGTACACGCGTGGCGTTTTCCACCGTGGCAGTCATACTGTCGTGTGCGGCCGCTTTTGGGCAGATCTCGGTCACTCCGATCATTGTCGATCAATTGACCATCCACCCAGGCGGGCTGAAGACGATCTCCGTGGTGGTGGGCAGCACAAGCAAGGATACGCAGGTCTGCACGGTGAGCGTCCATGGGATGGAGGTCATGGAGGAGGGCCTCCCCGTTGCCGTCGACGACGCACCCAGGAGTTGCAGGGACTGGATCAGTGTGAACCCGTCTTCGTTCATACTCGCCCCGGGCCAAGGTAAGCGCGTGGTGTGCCAGATACGGGTTCCGCCCAAGACCATGGGAGGATACTACGCGATTCTCTCCATTTCGGCGACGGGACAACGCAAGGAAGAAGCGAACCGGGGAGCCAGACTCAAGGCCGGCATCTACTTCAGCTACCGGAACCTGGTGCCGGTTCTACTCGTAGTACCCGGTTCGCGCATGCAAGCCATCATACAGGGAGGGATGCCCACGCTCGTGAAATCCGAGAGGGGGAGCGGCTACACGATCGAATTCCCGTTGCGTAACAGCGGTAACACTCACGCTCGTGTCACTGGGCAAGCCCGGATCCTCAGCGAATCGGGCCAGTTGGTGGAAGAGTTCGAAGTGACGTCGGGCCGGGGCCTGTTGCTGCCCGAACACCAACGCCTGTTCAAGAGCAAGAGCCAGGTGAATCTTGCGGACGGCATATACCGGGCCGACATGCGGCTCACGCTCGACCACTCCTCGCGTCCCATGGAGAAATCATTCAACTTCTACGTGGACCAAGGGCATGCCCTAGTGGCGGAGATTTCCGACGATCTTCGTGCCAAGCTGAGCAGGCAATCGGCGGGATTCGTTGTGACGCCTTCGCGCATCACCGTGGCCGCGCGTCCCGGCGGGCGTCGAACTGAAGCGGCCCAACTCCTCAACCTCACCGATGAAGTGCTTCACGTAACCGTCGCAGCCGCCGAGTGGTACCGTACGTCCTCCTCGAAAGACCTCGTGGCCTTCGAGGAACCGCCGCATGGTCATTCCGGCTCCTCTATTCTCTCGTGCGTCAATCGCGTTATCGAACTTGCACCCAAGAGCCGCCAACGGATTCCCATGGTGGTCGAGGTGCCTCGGGGCGCCACCGGCGAACGGTACGCTGCCTTGTGCTTCGACCGCGCGGACATCGAGCTGGACCAGTCCCCCGAGGCCCGAGCCCGGCGCAGCACGATGGTACGTATTCGTGCTGAGGGGACGGGGGAATTCGCCGCGGAAACCGTCTCATTCGACGCTAAGCGCAACCCGAAGGGGGCATTCGACCTAACCGTTCTCTTCCGAAACACGGGCAACATCGGCTTCACTCCCGAAATATCCTTCGCCATTCGCGACGCTGAAGGCGGCACAGTGGACAAGGTACGCGGCCCCGAGCAGCCACCCTTCGTGCAGGCGGGCGGCGAAGGCATGGTGTCGAGGGAGTGGACCAAGGTGGTGGAGCCCGGGGAGTATGTGGCCGAGGCTACACTACGTTATGACCCGGACAAACCAGCACTGACGGCACGGGCGCCGTTCACCGTGCCGGCTATCAGTGCAGTTGCCGAAGCCGAGGAACAGATACCGGAACACGAGTAAGATTGACATAATTCGCTTGTCTTCCATATAGTGCGTAAACTGGCAGTTGTCTAGTCAACCGGAGGGGGTTTGTGCCATGCTGGGTAGTTGGGTGTGCCTGATGCCTCGAGGGATGACCGCGTTCCTTCTGCTCTTCCTGTGCCCGGCAGTGATCTCTGGTCAGGTGGCCCTGGCGGGCGAGGAACAAACGGTGGTCGTGTCCAGCAATCCCGAGGAGACACCCTCCAATGTCGTCATCTCCACCAACCCCGCTGAGACAGGCGCCGACGTGGTCGAGTCGAGCAACACGCCTGAAGAGGAGCCGCGGTGGGGCATGAAGGAGAGCGCTGTCCCCGCAGACGACTGGAGCAGCCTGCGCAAGGAGTCGGAGGTTCCCAAGACGCCGGGCTACGTGACGAATTTCTTCTATGAGACCCCGGTTCGCGAGGCGTTGAGCGAGATGGGGCTGCAGTCGGAGACGACGATCGTGGCGGATGAGTCGGTGCAGGGGTTGGTCACGTGCGACTTGCAGAACGTGCCGCTCAAGGAAGCGTTGCGAATCGTGTTGGCGCTGGGTAACTACGCCTATCGCGATATGGATGGGTTCTTGCTGGTGGGCAGCGCGAACCCTGAAAGCCCGACGTTCATGAAGCTGTGCGAATCGAGTACGGTGCGACTCAGTCATATCCAGGCCAAGGACGCGCTGAGCATGCTGGCCGAGCCGCTCCAGAAGTTTGCCAAGACCGCTGAAGGGATCAACACGATTCTGATCACGGCGCCGGCGGACGTGAGTGAACGTATCGCGATGGACTTGGCCCTGCTCGACCAAGCCCCGAGGCAGGTGGTGCTCGAGGCGATTATCTTGGTCACGGAGGCGGGGCAAGACCTCGACCTGGGCGCGGACTGGAACTGGCCCTCGGTCTCGGCGGGTACGTTCACCAATACGGAGTTCCACGGCCGCAAGAAGCCGCCCAACGAGAGTCCTTGGCAGTGGGGCCTTCAGGTGGGCTACACGCCCAACAAGGAGTTCACCGAGCAATTGATGGTGACCCTCAATTTCCTCACGCAGAGCGTGCAGGCTACTGTCATCGCCAATCCCCAGGTCATGGTGCAGGATGGCGAAGAGGCCAGCATCAAGGTGACGACGGAAGAGTACTTCAACATCGTGACCGAGGGTTTCTACACGCGTAACGAACTGGAGAAGGTGGAGTCGGGCACGAGCCTCACGATCACGCCCACGCTACGGCAAGACAACACCATCACCCTCAACCTGCAGGCCGAGGTCAGCGACGTCATCGCGCGCGGGCAGGACAATTTGCCGGTCGTGACGCGCCGGGAGGCCAGCAGCACGGTTCGTGTGGAAGACGGGGGCACGGCCGTGATCGCCGGGCTAATCAAGAACACGAGCCGGATATCGTCGCAGGGCGTTCCTGGGCTCCGGAACGTGCCTGTGCTTGGCCACGCGTTCGGCAGCGACCGCAACTCGGACATCTCGCGACAATTGTATATCTTCGTCACCCCGCGAATCGTCGCGGAAGACAAGGACAGCGTGCAGAACACGGCCCAACCGCCCGCGTTCGTGGAACTGGCCGGCGAGGAGTTTCGGAGCGAGCTTGAGAGCAGTCTGCGCAGGACGCCCAGAAAAGGAGGCCCGCAGTGAGGATCGAGAGGAGGCCGGTAGGCGCCCATGTGCTTGGGTTGTGCCTGGCAGCGGTCCTGCTGGCGGGGTGCCAAACAACGCGCGTCGAGGCGCTGCCTGGACGGTACACGATCGGCCTGACGGCGGACGACACGGTGGGGTTGCTGCGGCACGCGGGTCTCTCCGACACCGAAATTGTGGAGGAAGGCACCGACTTGCGCAATTCGCTTGCGTCGCAGGGCTCTGCCCGGATCATGCGGGGGAAGGATCTTGTGGCGATGTTCGTCGTGCGTGGTGAAGAGGTGATCGTGTCCACCGGTGACGGGAAACGCTTCGTCTATCAGCCCGCCGAGTCTGAACGCCCTGCCACTTGAGGACGGTGCGGCAGCGGCCGCGCTGAGAACGCCAGCCAAACTCAGCGATTCCCGCGCTAGATCCTGAAACATCGCTACCCCCCCCCGCGGTGTACTCGGCCCAGTTGACGCCAGACGGGTGAGTGCCTCGTTTGCCCCAAGAACAAGGCTGAGATTGCCGGGCGCGCCGCGAGGAAACTGGCGCCGATTCGCGCGAGGTTGACCTTGCGTGAATTTCTTCTGCTATAATCGGGATGTTTGAGCCGAAGAGATGGCGCGTAGGCTCGTCGCTGAAGGGAAAGGTTACTAATGCCGGTCAAGTATATTTGCCAGGAGTGCGGCAAGCGGTTTGTCGATTGGGGAGCGGAGAAGCTGGGGTATCGCTGTCCAGATTGTAAGGACTCGGAGTTGGTCCGCGCGAGCGAACATCAGGCCGCCAAGCCCAAGAAGCCGAAGCCTTCGCTGAAACGCAAACCGCGGAAAAATGCGAATGGCGAGGCGAAAGCGAAGAAGAAGACGAAGAAGAAGGCTGCGAAAGAAACCGTGGGCAAGGACAGCCTTTGACCTGCTGATCGACAGCGGCGACGTGGAAGTGGACAAGTTGGAGAGCTTGCCGATCACGGCAGAGGGGGACGGGGCTCTGGACGGCGGCGGCAAAGAGAAAGACGGCTAGGGACGCGGCACGTTCTTCAGTCAGCGTCAGGAAGTGTATCCAGTGCCCCCGGCATGGGCGAGCAGAGGGTGTGGGGGGTCACGTCTTTCCATTTCCGAAGCGGCTATCGTGTCTCGTCGGCCGGAGGGGTTGGCGCAGGGGCGGGAGCCGATGGCGTAACAGGCACGGCAACGGGAGCCGGCGCCGGGGCGGGCGCTTCGGTTGACGGCTTCAAGGCTACCAGCAGTTTGTCACTCTGGTAGACGAGTGTCAGGTTGGGAAACTGCTTGAGCAGTTTGTCGCGGAGCATGGAACCCAGCGTAGCGCCGGGCTCGGCCACCACGTCCCAACGCCGCTGCTCCGGAGGAATAGCCTTCACGGAATCGTCCACGGCAATCTCGACCCCGGCGGTCTCGCTCAGCCACGCCAGAATACTCAGCAGATCCTTGTCCTCGAACTCGACCGGTGTCCCCGGAATGGGCCCGGTGAGTTTGGCCGCCAGGCGCGGATCCAGCTTGGTGCCCTGCAACAAGCTTCCGCCAGTGTCGGCGGGAGCTGTCTTGCGGTTGCCGCGCGCGTTGGGCTGGATGTCGTCGTAGTCGATCTTGACGACCTGCCGACGGGGGAGGATCAACTTCACGTCTTCAGTAACCTGTATCTCGTAGACGCCTGCCTTGGCACGCAGCACCTGCACGTTCTTGATCTGCCGCCCGGAACGCAGAGTGATCACGTCACCTTGCTGGGGAGGGGCTTCCACCGCATCGGGCGAGGCTTCGGGCAACGGGGACGCAGCGTCGGGTTTCGCCTGCTCCGCGGGGCCAGCCGCACCCCCTCCTTCGGGCTGTCCGGGGGCGCCGGCAGGGCCCGCTTCTTGAGCCAGCGCGGCGAAGGCCGAACAGAGCAACAGCGCCAACACCGGTATAGGAGTCCGTAGTCGAGGTGCCCTCTTCATGAATTCTATTCTAGGCAGGGATCTGTGGCAAGTCAAGTATTGCCT
>JAACEL010000030.1 GCA_011682535.1 Nitrospiraceae bacterium
CCCATAATCCATATGCGGTAGTAAAGAAAAACGGACATGGCTTCCTCCACATTAGTCATCACATGGCTTAAATAGACATACGACCCGAACGTGGCGAACACCTCGAAGTAGTCCGTGACGCTTGAGGCTGTGAACGGGGTTCCATCCCATTCTAGGTCGACCGCCTGGCTGGCCCCGAGGCGGGCGACAACGTCGAGGACTTCCGGGGTCTGCGAGTCTGACGGGCACCGGATCACATTGAGGTCGGTCAGGTACTCGGGATAGATATCGGAGAACCGGAAGGCGAGATATCTGGGCTGACCTGCCGTCCCGGTCAGCGGCGGCATATAGGCTGCCTTCTTGTAGGCCCATGACGGGTACTTCTCCCCCTTGGACTCGTTGGAGTACATTTTGAACACCAGGCCCATCTGTTTGAGATTGTTCTGGCAACTGGCCCGTCGCGCTGCCTCGCGCGCACGCGCCAGCGCCGGTAGCAGAATCGCGGCCAAAATGCCGATGATCGCAATCACCACCAGCAATTCAATCAGTGTGAATCCTCTTTCGTTCTGCATCTTGTTCTACCTCCCAATGTTTTAACTAAACTGACCTATCGTCACAGATTAAAGAAGCCATAACCCTGCAATACATCCGTCTCTTCCTGTCATCACCTCCCTTCCAGGTTGTTCCTCTTTCGACTCTGTTCCTCTACGGCGACCGCTTCTGACCGGCATAGGGCTTTGCGCCCTTTTCCAGATCGGCGCTGGTGGCCCCATTTACCCCGTCGAGTACATACGCAAACATTCGCGCGGCCCGCTCGAGCCCTTCGGGGGAAACATGCTCGGGCGTGTCGGCAATCGTGTGGTACCAAGTCCCGCCTTCAATGAGCGAGATCGTCGGGACCGCAAGGCGACGAAGCGGTCCGGCGTCTCCCGCGTAGTCCTGCCGGGAACGGTCAAAAATCACGATGCCGTATCGCTGCACGGCCTCCCGGCACAGTTTCAGAAGAAGCGGACTCCGGCTCGTCACGGAGAGTTCACGAGGGTGCTCCGTGTCGCATGTCAGCAGAAAATCTCGGTAACGGTACGCGAACATCGAGGCAATATGCTCGAGATTCAGGGCAACCACGGTGTTAGCAAGCATGTCACCGTACTGCGCGGCCAAGTATTTGGTTCCCGGCGAACCGGCATGGTGGCCTGCCGTGCCAACGAAGACCATGGTCCGTTTACGCTCGCTCTGCGGCACCCGGGCGTAATGCTCCGCAAGGGCGATCAGGGCCGCTACGCCGCTCGCGTTGTCCATGGCGGCATCAAACCACCCGTCCGTGTGCGCGAAAAGAAGAACGTACTCCTCTTTGGACACGCCGGGAAGCACGCCTACGACGTTTTGTGCCAGCCACCCCGTGCGCCGCCCCACGGCGAGTTTCGCCCGAAGACGCGGCGCCGCACCGGCGCCGGAACGCGCAACCACCTCTTTCAAGTAGGCGCTGTCGTCGCCTCCGAGGGTGAAGCAGGGCAATTGCTCGACGCCACAGTCGTTGGCCATGGTCTGGAGGTTGCCGGGCAGGTCGATCATGCTCACGATACCCCGAACGCCCTCACGCCCGGCGATATCGACCACGACCTTCTGCGCCGTATGGGAGAAACAGCTCGAGGTGGGAACGCTGTGAATGAGTACGATTTTCCCGTCGAGGTCACGGTCCAGCAGGTCGGCCGGTTCGCCCAACCCCACGTACACCACCTCTGCTTCGATTCCATTCTCTGCCGTTGGACCGGCGCACTTGGCAGGCATGGCCGAAGTGAACACGTAATCATCGGCCGGTGCTGCCGGCGACGAACCACCGACAAGGGTCAACTCCCAGTCGGTGGGATTCCACTCGGCCTTGATGATGCTCGGGTCGTAAGGGAATGTCTCGATGCGGACGTCTTCCAAGCCGGCCTTCTCGAATGCGTCCTTGACGTATTCGGCCGTCGCACGCTCGTACTTGGTCCCGCAGACCCTACCCCACAGCTTGACCCCGTCTCGCTTGCTCTGCCGCGAGAACTCGACGACATCGCTCATGTACCGGTGCAGCACGTCCCCCCGAATGTCGGGGTATACCTCCTCTTGGCCGGGGATCTGCAACGCGAGAGGGCCAAAACCCAACTCGGGCATCACACGGGGCAAGATCTGCTCACGCATGGCTGCTCGTTCCTCGGGGGTCGGGATAGTGCCCTGGCCGCCCAACGAAGGAAAGCACCACCCCACTAAAACAATCAGCGCCAACACAAAACGCATCTCGAAACGGACTCCGATGACATGAGGTAATCTCACGAAAATTCTCCCTTACACCCTGGGGTCAATGCGCCTTTGGTCGATTAAAACGTTATTACTATACATTCATCTGTCGTTTATGTCAAGGGAAAAAATGTGAAGAACCCGTTCCTTTCCGAAAGAGCGGGAAATTCCGCGGAAAATCGAGCGGCGGGGCGGCGTTCCTCTCTGAAGCCTACTAGTCCTAACCAATTATTTAACAATGTGTTGTCTCATGTCATTTGTGTTTGGATGTGGCTTTGCTTCCAACCAAGTAGGGCTTCATAGGTCGCTCCTTGGGGCAAGAAACGGGTGCATTGAATACGAGCTTGACAAGACACCATCCCGCCAGTTAAAATAAAATCGTTATTAGAAAAGCCGGATAAAGAGGAGATTGTCTTGAGTAACAAATCCCAGTCAAACAATGCCGGTGAGGTGCCCAAAAAAGGCAAACGGCGCGTAACCGTTCTTGACGTGGCGCGGCGTGCCGAGGTGTCCCAGGGAACCGTATCCAATGTCCTGAACGAAACCCGGGTAGGTCGTCCCGTCAGCCGGACGACCCGCAACCGGGTGCTTTCCGCGACAGCGGAACTGGGCTACGTCCCTCATCGGGCCGCCAGCATGTTGTCGAGCGGGATCAGCCAAACCGTCGCCATTCACTTCTCCGATGCCGTTCTCCCGATTGCCTCCAACCCCATCCGGGCTGAGATTCACGCCCGGGTGGCGATCGAAGCCGCCAAGCACGGCTACCGTGTTGTCCTGCACATCAATCCGGAGAAGGACCGTTCGTCTCGGGACGGTCAGGACATCCTCGAGTTGGCCCAGGCGCGATCCGTGGACGGCCTGCTCGCCGTGGGTTGTCTGACCGCCAAGGAAGTGGAAACCGCCCAGGCCCAGGGGCTTCCCGTGATTCACCTGGATTGGATCTTGCCCGAGCTGACGGTCGAGGAAGACGAGTCGTCTATGGCCGACCATGCCATTCACTACTTTGGCATCGACGTGCCTGCCTCAGCAACAGCCCTCGTGGAACACTTCCGTTCTTTTGGGCACGAGCAACTGGTGTTCGCGGGGCCTTTCGAGAAGAATCCGTGGTCGGATGCCATCGCAGATGCTTTCGTGGATGCTCTAAGCAGACGCGTTGCCGACCTCGATAGAGAAGCGTCCAAACTAAACGTGGAGTGGCACGGCTCGGAACAGGGCGGTTACATGCTGACTCCCGATGGTGGAAAGCGATTGCAGGCTTTGCTTGCTGACGGAATCACGGGCGTGATCTGCGTCGATGACGGGACCGCGGTCGAGATCATGGACCAGGTGCGCCATTGGGGGCTTCAGGTGCCGCGGGATATTTCTGTCGCGGGTTTCGGCTCGACAGCGCCACCCCAGTTCCTGCGGCCCGTATTGACTACGACCCGCGCCCCGTTTGACGCAATCATCCCATCGGCATTCGAGGAACTGCTGGCGCTGATTCGAGGAGAGACCGTCTACCCGCGGCGCAGTCTGTTCCCTGCCGAAGTCGTGGCGCGGAATTCCGTAGCACCGCCACGCGAGCACCTGTTGAATCTTGCGGGATATACTGAGTGACCGCTTCGTTCCCGGGGGGAGAATGGAGTACGTGTCGTGCCGGATTTCCCATTTATG
Source organism: Nitrospiraceae bacterium (assembly GCA_011682535.1). Lineage (GTDB taxonomy): Bacteria > Hydrogenedentota > Hydrogenedentia > Hydrogenedentales > SLHB01 > JAACEL01. The sequence continues at coordinate 3,907 of JAACEL010000030.1, forward strand.
GAGAAGTCAGAGATCCGCCGGTATCGTTCAACCCTATGAGCACAGGGTGTTCTCAGGGTGATGGCACAAGACAGGCAGGAAATCCAATGGGTAAAACGATAAATGCCGCGTTACGCGTCGGTTTTGACCGCGGTTTGAAGTTGGAATCTCATGGCCCACGAAGGAGAGATCCGCATGCCTTCCACAAAGATAGCATTGATCGGCGCGGGTAGCGCATCATTCGCTGCCATCACCATCCGCGACCTCACCCACGTTCGCGAACTCGAGGGCAGTACGCTCGTGCTGAACGACGTGGACGGCGAACGTCTGGCGCTTGCCGAGCAGCTGGCTCGGCGCGTTTTTGAGGCGGCGGACATGCGCATGAAGATTGTGACCTCGACAACGCTCGAGGCGGTGCGCGACGCCGCCTTCGTGGTGTTGAGTGTTTCTAAGGACCGCGTGGCGACATGGGAAGCCGATTTCGAGATCCCAAGAAAACACGGCATCGAGCACGTGTTGGGGGAGAACGGGGGCCCTGGCGGCTTGTCCCACGCTCTGCGCAGCGTCCATTTGTGTGTAACAATCTGCCATGAGGTGGCTGCCCTCGCGCCGGACGCCTTGGTTCTCAACTACACCAATCCCATGACAAAAGTCTCGTTAGGCATACAAAAGTACACAGGGCTGAAGACGGTGGGCCTGTGCCACCAAGTCATCCACGGGCGCGATCTGCTTGCGCAGTTCCTTGGGCTCGCACCCGAGCGAGTAGACGTGCGCGTCGGCGGCGTTAACCACTTCTCCTGGGCGCTGGCCATCGAAGACACGGAGACGGGGGCGGACCTGTACCCCCTGTTGCACGAACGGCTGCGGAAGGATGAGCAACCGGACTTTCATCCGTTGAGCAAGCATATGGCGCGGCTCTGTGGTGTGTGGCCTCTTGGCGGCGATCCGCACATTGCGGAGTACGTGGGCTACGTTCATCGATCGGACTTCGGCCTCATTGATCGATACGCGATCAAAACCTTCAATCGCGGTGAGACACAAAGCTACCTCGACAACCAATCTGCGCGGATTCGGGAAGCCCTTGCGAGTGACGCGGGGACTAAGCGCTTCCTGGCTGAGCATTCCGTCGAGCCCGCAGATCTCATTATCCGTGCCATACTCAACCGCGAACCTTTGTCCCTCGTGAACGTGAATGTGCTGAACGAAGGCTGTATTACCAACCTGCCGACAGAGTGCGTCGTGGAGGTGCCGGGCCTGGTTGACGGTTTTGGCGTGCATGGCCAGGCAGTGGGCGTTTTGCCCCTCGTCCCAGCGGCGCTGTGTTATACACAAGCGCTGATTCAACAACTGACGGTCGAAGCCGCGGTCGAGGGGAACCCGGACAAGGCTATTCAGGCCCTGATGATCGATCCTTGCGTTCAGAATCTTGACCACGCCGAGGCCATGTTGGCTGAGTTCTTGGAGGTCCACCGTGATTACCTGCCGCAGTTCAACACGTGACATGCCAATTTGTGATCCATGCCGCCAGATCAAGACGTTCATGCGGTGAGCCGGGCGACCGCGTGTTGAAACACGCCGAACTCGGCGAACAAGAGAACGTTTTGAGATGGCGGATTAGCGACAGAGGAGGTTCAGAGAACCATGCCGACCAAGATGAACGTCATCGCAATCATGCTCGACAGCCTGCGGCAGGACCACCTGGGCTGCTACGGCAACGATTGGATCGAGACCCCAAACATTGATGCCCTGGCCGGCGAGAGTCTTCGATTCGACAACTTTTATCCGGAGGGATTGCCAACCCTACCGGTACGTAAGCAACTCTTCACCGGTCAAAAGACCCTGCCGTTCCACGGATGGCAGCCTTTGCTCGACGAAGACATCACGGCGGCACAGATATTGGGACACGCCGGGTACCTGACCGCCCTGATTAGCGACACGTACCACCTGTGCCGCGCAGGGATGAACTATCACCGGGGCTTTCATGTCTTCGATTGGATACGGGGCCAGGAATGCGACGCCTATCGTTCACAGCCCGCCGATCGGCGGCTCGAGGACTACATCAAGCCGGAAATCAGGAATACCGCCGCGGCAAAAGCATTGGGACAGTACCTCAAGAACACGACCGGACGCCAAGGCGAAGAAGACTATTTCGTAGCACAGGTCATGCAACGTTCGATTGACTGGCTGAAAGCCAATCGCGATTCCGAACCTTTTTTTCTCTGGATCGATTCGTTCGATCCCCATGAGCCCTGGGATGCGCCGCCCGAGTTCGAAAGCAAGTATCTCGACCCGGCCTATAATGGGCCAAAACTCATCGATCCCGCGGCAGGTTTCGCCGATTGGGCCACCGACGAAGAGAAGGCGTGCATCGCCGCTCTGTACGCGGCTGAGGTGTCCTTTGTAGACAAGTGGGTCGGGCGGCTTCTCGACGAGATCCGCAACCTTGGCCTGCTCGACAACACCCTGATCCTCCTTTTATCCGACCACGGCGACTTTCTGGGTGAACACAATCTCTTGAAGAAAAGCGAGAACATCCCCTGCCTCTATAATGAACTCGTTCGGCTCGTGCTGCTGGTGCGGCACCCGGAAGGTGAAGGTCGAGGCCGGGCACAGCGCGCCCTGGTCCAAACGCCCGACCTGCTTCCGACCATTCTCGACGTGGTCGGCATAGGCGATGCCGACGTCGCTATGCACGGTCACAGCGCATGGCCTCTCGTGAGGGGTGAAGCCGGCAAACTCCACGATTACATCATCACCGGGTACTCCGACTCGAACCCGCCCTCTCGGTGCATTCGCGACCTGAACTACAGCCTCCTCTGCAAATTTGAGCGAACCGGACAAGAACTCAAGCTGGCGGGAACAGAGTTGTACGATCTCGAAGCCGACCCGCACGAGGAGCATGACCTCTCCGAGAAAAAACCGGACATCGTCGACTCAATGGCGGCGCACCTCGGCGTTCAGTGCCTATTGCGGAACTCACGGTGTCCGGCCCCTGTTTTCCCCGATTCATCCCGGCCGCGCAGGGCGCCTTGGGTGAAACGCCCCGCCGCGCCCCGCAACGTGATTGCGATCATGATGGACACGCTTCGTGCGGACCATGTGGGGTGTTACGGAAATCAGGTCGTGAAGACGCCGCACATGGATAACCTATGTACCCAGAGCGCACAATTCACGAACGCCTATCCGGAGGGTCTTCCGACACTGCCTGTGCGCAGGTCGGTGTTCACGGGGCAAAGAACCCTGCCGTTCGAGGGATGGTCGCCACTCGGCCCCACGGACGTCACCATCACCCAACTCCTGGGTTACTACGGTTACCTGACCGGACTCATCACGGACACGTTCCCGTATTTCCAGCCCCCTGCAAACTACCACCAGGGATTCCACACGTGGGAATGGATTCGCGGACAAGCGCTCGACCATTATCGCGGCGGTTCGGTCGACGAGGCAATCGATCCATACTTCAAAGAGGCCATGCGCGGGGATGTCATCGAACTCAGCCTTGCTCAATATCTCAAGAATCGCAACAGCCAGGAGGAGTGTAAAGACGGCTTCGCGAGAAAGGTCGTGGAACAGGCCATCAACTGGCTCGACCGAAATGCTGCCCAAGGGCCCTTCTTCCTGTGGTTGGACTTGTTCGACCCGCACGAGCCATGGGATCCGCCGGCCCCTTACGACACAATGTACTTGAACGGCGCCTACAATGGTCCTCGGCTGGTTCACCCGAAAGAGGGCCCGACCGACTGGTTGACCGATGAAGAACTGGCCTTTATCCGGGCCATGTACGCCGGCGAGGTCAGTTACGTGGACGATTGCGTCGGCCAATTGCTGGCCGCCGCCAGCGACACCGGATTGCTTGAGAACACCGTCGTCGTGCTACTTTCGGACCACGGGAACCCCTTGGGCGAACGCGGGTATCTCAAAAAAAGCCCGCAACAGCTTTACAACGAAGAACTGCGAATCCCCCTCATGATCAGACACCCGGAGGGCGTGGGCGCGGGACACAAGTTCGACGCGCTCGTGCAGGTCCAGGATCTGCCGCGCACGCTGCTGGACATTCTCGAGATCGATACGGATTTCGCATGCCACGGCGAGAGTTTTTGGCCCGTTGTTCAGGGCCGAACGGACAAGACCCACGATTTCATCGTTTCCGGATGGTTCGATGCAACCGACCGGTGCATTCGGACGCAACAATGGAGCCTGATTCAACGCCCCGATGGCCATCCCGACGAGCTGTACGACCTCGAGAACGATCCGCACGAGTTGTACAACCTTATCGACGAGCAAACCGGCCTCGCGGAGGAGTTGAAACGCTATCTCGGATTGTATTCGCTTATCAGGAAGCGGCCTCCCATCCCGGAACGGGACGGCGTGAAATTCCATTAGACTACGAGACGACTGGGAGTTAGTTGGGAACGGACCCGAGGGAGGATCACGAAATGTCCGAGTTGGTTGAAACTGCCCGAAGCAAAGCGGTCGAGGTCCTTGACCGATGCCTCCACGACGGCGGCGTGAACGCTTCCGCGCCTTTGGGCGATTTCTTGGGCTACCACGGAGTGTGGGCACGGGACAGCATGATTACGTGCCTGGGCATGTCGCTTCTGGGGGAAGAGCGGTTTGTTGCGGCGCTGAAGAACAGTCTGACAACACTACGCGACAACCAAACCGAGACGGGACACATTCCCGTAAACGTCATGGCCGAAACCGGGAAACCCGGCAAGCAGGGCCTGCCCGGGCCCATCGACAGCAACGCCTGGTACGTTATCGGTCACTGGTACCTTTACGCCATCACAGGAGACACGGCATTTCTAAAAGAATCCTGGCTCAGTATCGACAAAGCCATCTTCTGGCTCCGGTGCCAAGACAACTCCGACACGGGCGTCATCTATTCACCGGAATCCTCTGACTGGATGGATATTTTCGCATACCGGGGAAACGTGTTCTACGACAACATCCTGTATTGGGCCAGCCTGTTCGTGGCCGGACCGTTGGGCGAAGCCTGCGGCGAAGACGGCTTCCAATACCCTGCCCTGGCCGACTTCGTCCGGGACCGAATTGACCTACGCTTCTGGCTTGAGCGGCGCATCATGGGGTCGGCTCGACCGGAAGACGCGGTCACCGCTCGGGAGGGAAGAATTCTCGACGTCTGCGACCAATGGCTGCGAGAATACCAGATGCACCGGAGCCACCTGGAGGGACGACCGTACTACCTTGCCTGGCTGGACATGCACGATTGCGCCCACCATTTTGACACCTTCGGTAACGTGCTTGCCGTCCTGTTCGGGTTCGCCAAACACTTCGGCCACGAAGAGTCGATTCTCGACTACATCCGGGACCACGGTGTTGCCGAGCCTTATCCCATCAAATCGATCCACCCGCCCATCTATCCGGGCGATCCCACATGGCGGGACTACCACTTCCGAAACAACTTCAACATCCCCTACTGTTATCACAACGCCGCGATCTGGCCATTCATGGGGGGACTCTACGTGGCGGCACTTGTGAGGGCAGGCCGCATGGAGGAAGCCGGGAAGGCGCTGGTGAAACTCGCCGAAATGGCACAACTGGGCCGGTACGAGGGGTGGGAATTCAACGAGTGGTTCCACGGCGATCGCGGCGCGCCTCTGGGGTTCCCGCGTCAGGCTTGGTCCGCGTCCAGCTACATCCTCGCCTACGAATGCGTGAAAGCGGGCGAGGTTCCATACATCCAATCAACGTTCCCCGCATAGCAGCAAGAAGCGCCGTCACGCCTGTCTTCATTTCCCCGCGTTTGAACCAATGGCCGCAAGATGCGTGAGCCAGCGTCGCCCGCTCGTGAATGATTACTTCATTTGCGGGATCACGATGCCGCGCAGGATCACTTTCTGGACCATGAGAAACACGACGAGGGTCGGCAGCGCAGAAAGCACGAGGGCTGCCATGACTTCAGAGTCAGTCACCCCTTGTGTCTGCTGGTACTGATAGATGAAGACCATCAAGGTCCATTTGGATTTCTCCTGGCAGACCAGCAGTGCAAACATGAATGCACTGTACATGGCACGAAATGCCTGGAGAGCAATGACGGCGAAGATGGGCTTGCAGATAGGAATCACGACCTGAAAGAACATCCGCATTTCCGAGGCGCCGTCGATCTTGCCTTGGTCGAACAGCTCGGGGGGGAGGCTGTCAAAGAACCCCTTGAGTAAGAAGATGAAATAGCCTTGGGCCATCCAGGGCAAAACAATGGCCCAGTAGGTGTTCAAGAGGCCGAAATTGCGAAGCATAAGAAACCGGGGAATCATGGCCACTTCCGGCGGGAACGCCATCGTCGCCACCACGAAAAGCAGGATGGCGTTGCCGTAGCGCAATTTGTATCGCGACAGCGCATAGGCGGCCAATGGGTTGATGATGAGTTGAATGAGGACGTGCAGGCCGACGAGGACGCTGGTGTTCCAAAAGGCGTTCCCCTGCACAAACAGGTACATGAGGGCGGTCCAGTAGTTCCTAAATATGAAGTACAGGCGCCAGCGCGTCTCCTGACTCATGACTTCGACCGTGTCTTCCGCTTTGTAGGGCGGGCGGATTTCGGAGAAGGAGGCGTAACTCGTCTCGTAGGCCCCATTGAGCGCGTCGACGGCCCCGTACTTCTCGCGCAGGAAATCCTGGTACATACGTTCGACGCGGATCACGCGAATGGATTCGAGCGGCGCCACCTCCACGAACCTCGCCCATTCGTCGTAAAGAACCGCATCGCCCTCGGGATAGTCCTCGGGAAGAACGATGTCTTCAAAGGATCCATAGTCGGCCCCGAGCGCTTGATTGAGTTCCTCGACGGTCGTATATCGGCCCTTGAGAAACTCGGTGAATTCTTCCTGGCAATCCACGAGGCGGAGATAGGCCCGCGCCATCTTGTCCCGAACGATCATCTCCCAGAACGTTCGCTCCTTCGGATTCTTCGGGGCTTGCTCGGGCATCTCGATGTCGTGCATGGCCTCGTATTGCGTGCCCCAATCCTGGTTGAGGGCCTCGACGGTCTGGCGCGCATCGGCCCGCTTGTACTTCCCCAAAAGGTAGTACTGATACCACGGGTCGATGGTGGTAGCGCCGATGTCCTGCGGGGTCAGGGCTTCCCTGCGCCATTCCATCCAATCCCGGTAGTGTTGCCCGTCGTAGTCCACGTAGACGTGGCGGAAGTAGTTGTACGGCATGACCCAGCGGAACACGGGCGCACCGACCTTGTAGTCGCGGCTATCCAAGCTCTTGAACACTTCGTAGTCAGTGCCATACGCCTCATTGAGCGATTCGATCGACCCGTATTTCCGTTTCAGCCAATCCTGAAACCGCTCCGCGTTTCGGAAATGACTGGCGCTGCTCCAGAAGTAGATGCGCGTGTACTTCTCCGGCAAGGACCATTTGAATTCGTAGTAATCCGCCACGCGTTGCCGCACGGCCTCGCTTTGCCAATCAATGTAGTCCGGCTGGCCTTTGTGAAGATGGCTGAAGTGGCGAAGCGTCCACTGACTTTGGTTGTACGTGTCGTCGGATCGCTGGTACGCAAGCAACATCGGCCGGCGATTGCCGCCCCACCAACCGAGGTGTTTCATCTGCCAGTACTTGGTGAACAAGAGGTCGTCGTCGTACAAGTACCTGGGGATGAGACGATATTCGTAGTAATCAACCTTATTCGTGGAAGCACTGGCTATCATCAGCGCGAAGGGGTAGAGCATGCTCAGCCCGCCGATGGTCAGCAGAACGTACACCAAGCCAATTATTACTTTGGTCGTCATGGCCCGGCGTTCGACGTCTGTGACGATAGCCACCTTGCTAGGCCTCCTCAGCGCGCCGGAATTCCACCTGGCGCATGATGCGAAGATTGAACAGCGTGAACCCGATGAGAAACGAACCGAGTATCCAGGACATGGCGGTTGCATACCCGAAGCGCAGGTACATGAACGCGTTGAACCAAATCTCGATCCCGATCGTGCGCGTGGCGTCGGCAGGGCCGCCACCCGTCATAATGAAGATGTTCTGCATAGCCCGGAACGACGCGATGAACACTCCGAGGAAGTTGATGATCAACAGGGGTTTCAATGTCGGCACCGTGATATGCACGATCTTGCGGTAAAGGCCGCATCCGTCGATGGCCGCGGCCTCGTAGAACTCCGTTGGCACAGCCTTCAGCGCCGCCATGTAGATAAGACTTCCCGGCCCGGCAGCGGCCCACACGCCAGCCACGACGATACAGGCCATGGCCTGGTTCGGATCCGAAAGCCATCCCTGATGCGGCAACCCCAAGAGGCCGAGAAGTTGGTTCAGGAAACCATCGGGGGTTGGTTTGTAGAGCAGTTTCCACAAGTACATGAGGACCAATGGGCTGGTAATGGCCGGCAGGTAGAAGATCGTGCGGTAAATCATCGTGAACCGCCGGATCTCGGTCAACATCAAAGCAAGGACAATCGGGGCGAAAAAACCGAGGATAAGGGTCATTGCGACGTACTGGAAGGTGTTCACCATGACTTGCCAGAACAGCGGTGAAGTCGCTGCTTCCACGAAGTTGTCAATGCCGATGAAACGCCCTCCGCCGAGTAGCCGGTAATCCTGGAAGGCCATGGTGGTCCCCAGACCAAGGGGGATGTACTGCCAGACCAGCACCGCGCACACGGCCGGAAGCATCATCAGCCAGGCGGAGACGTGCTTTCTTAGCGGTAGCCGCTCATAGAGCAGGAGGCCCTTGTTCTCCCGCCGTGCTTTGAGCGCGGCATGGGCCTTCCAGGCCAGTACGCTCACCACCAGAATGCCAAGCAACAGGAACACCTTGTGCCCCCGGCTCCGATAGGTGGCCGTGAGCTCCGGCGGCCGCGTGCCGAACACGACGGTGTTGGTGTCGCGTACCTCTCCCGCAACCAATTCGCGCATACCTTCGCGCGTGGCGGACCGGTCATCATACACGGCGAGATCCATGAGTTTGGCGAGCGTGTGCTCGGCCACCTTCGAATACCCCGGGCAATAAGGTTCGGGGCGGCCGTAGCGGAGCGCATGATCATAGAACGCCAACGTGTCCGGGGGAACTTCGGCATAGAGACGATCATATCCAAATCGTTTGAGCAGGTCGGCCCTCAGAAATCGTCCCATACCCATTTTGACGAACGTTTCGGTGAAAATGCGCGCGTGTTCTTCGCTCGAGGCGAATTGAATGAATTCGGCGGCTGCCTGGGCCCTGGGGGTGCCGCGCGTCGCCGAATTCAGGGCGTAGACCTGCGTTGCGAATACCGTTCCCTCACCGCCCGGACCGGCAGGGAGCGGTGCGATCCCGAGCATGAACGGATCCATACCGAACTCCTCGGTCAGCGCCCTCAGGTTCTGCTGGTCGACCCAGGCAATAATCATCGCTGTATGCTCGGTCATGCCCACAGCGAAGTCACGGCGATACTCGGCTTGGCCCATCGACGTACTGTCCGTGTACACCTTGGCCACGCCCGTGTACTGGATGCCGTCCCGCTCCCACTCCTCGCGTATCAGCTTGCGCAGGAACATCAGGGCGTCGATGCTGGCCTCATCCCCGAGCGTCAGCCGCCACTTCCCGGGTGCGCGTTCCTCGACGATGTCGGAACCGGCCTGGTAGAGCAGCGAAGTCAGGAACATGACCCCGCCGCTTCCGACGTTGAGGCCCATGCCGAATTGGGGCTTGCCATCCGCCCGCGTATAGGTGAGTTGCTTGGCGCACTCGAAGAGTTCATCCCAAGTGCGGGGCGGCTTGGCATTGCCATTCTCGTCCACGATTCCTTCATCCAGAAAAACGTCTCTCCGATAGAGTAGGCCCAGACCGTTGTAGCCCGTCACGGGCACAGCGCCATAGATGTGTCCATCCCTTTTAAGGCCCTTGCGAATTGAATCGGGAACAAGAGTATTGAGCGTCTCCGGCGGCACGTAGTCATCCAGAGGCAGAAGGAAACCTTGGTCGATGAACGTCTGAACCTTGCGCAGCGAGAACGGCTGTAACGCGAGGTAACCGAAGAAATCCGGCGCGGTTTTCGCTGCAATGGCCATCAGGTTGGCGGCGTCCGCCTGGGTGCCTTCTACCATCAGTTCCGCGAATGACTTAAACCGAACATTCGGGTGCGACCCGATGAAGGTCTCGTAGATACGCCGATCGACACGCGCAGACGGGTAAGGAAGCTCGCGGCTGGGGATATGCTTGACTCGGAGAATGACCTGCTCTCCACTTGGTGCAGGATCGGGCTCTGCCGTAGCGGAACCGCCCCCGAAGATCGCTACCTCGATAAGCAGGACGATGACGACTCGATGGATTCGCCAAGCCCTCAGCATCTATACCCCTTTTCCGAAGAAGACGCTTCGCTTTCTTTCCTGCGAAAACATCCTCGTCTTCGTTTTTGCGCCGACACGCCCCAAGCGTGCCGAGAACTCACCTCCGACCGCCGTAGCCCTGTTGGTCCGCCCGCACATCTTGTTTCAAGGCATAAAACGTTTTGACTGCATACTACCACCCGTTTCGCTTGAAATCAACCATGAACGAGAAAGGGTACATCTCTTGATACTTACCGTAATAGACTGCGAACAAGCATTTTATAAGAATCGCCTTACATGATGCTGGAATTACGGGATATATCCTTGACAACCGCTACATTTGATGAAATAATAAAAACGATTTTATGCACTCGAACCCGGTGCCGCACCGGTAGTCCAGGAGGTAATCCGTGCCCCACGATAGGCCAAACATTCTCTTCATCATGGCGGACCAGTTGACCCCTTTCATGCTGGGGGCTTACGGTAACCGATCCGTGGTGTCCGATGCCATCGATGAATTGGCCGCCGAAGGGGTTGTCTTCGACAACTGCTACACGAACTCGCCGCTCTGCGTACCCGGACGGGCGTCGTTGGTCTCGGGGCGGTTTTGTTCGCGTATCGCCAGCTTCGACAACGCGTCGGAACTCCCGGCCTCTATTCCAACATTCATGCACGTTTTACGGTCCACCGGCTACGACGTCGCCGCGGCCGGGAAGATGCACTTCATCGGACCGGACCAACTCCACGGGTTTGAAGAGCGGCTCACCACCGATATCTATCCGGCGGGCATCCTCTGGATCCCGGACTGGAACCGGGGCGCGTATCCGAATCCCGGGAGTTCCGCCTTGTTTAGGATGGCCAAGGCTGGTGTGTCCAACGCCAATCCGCAACTAGCCTACGACGAAGAAGTTCAATTCCGATCGCTCGAGAAAATCCGGAACCTTGGACAGCGACAGGACGATCGCCCGTTCTTCTTTTGGGTGTCCTACACCCATCCACACGATCCATTCTGCAATAGGCGGGAATTGTGGGATCTGTATGAAGGGCGAGACATCCCCATGCCGGCCGTTCCCGAGGCTATCCCGGAGCAGTGGCCCGAATCCTATCGGGCGCTCCATATCCACCACGGCGGCGCACACCGCACGGCGACCGAAGAGGAAATCATGCGCACGCGGCGCGGCTACATGGCCAGCGTGACGTATGTGGACAGAAAAGTGCAGGAACTCTTGGCCTGCCTCGAGGAGTCCGGCCTGGCGGAAAACACCATTGTCGTATTCACCAGCGACCACGGCGAGATGCTCGGCGAACACGGCATATGGGCCAAACGCTTATTCTACGAGTGGTCGGCCCGCGTGCCGCTCATCGTTCGGTGGCCCGGCCGGTTCCAGACCTCCCGTGTGGCCGGTGTCACGTCGTTGGTAGACCTGTTCCCTACGCTTACACAATTCGCCGGGGTGGCGCCCGTCCCCGGTCTGGACGGGAGGAGCCTCGTTCCGCTTCTCAAAGGAGATGCCGCCGATTGGCACGGCACGGCCATCTCGGAGTACATGGGTGAGGGGGTGCTTCACCCCATGCGAATGGTACGGCGCGGGCGGTACAAGTACGTTCACGTTCATGATGAAACGCCCATGCTATTTGACCTGGAAACCGATCCGAACGAGGTCAATAATATCGCAGGAGATGAACAATACCGAGATGTTGAAGCGGAACTGGCGAGAATCTGTCACCACGACTGGGACGGCGCCGCGCTCGATGCCGAGGTCCGGCGCAGCCAACAGGAACGGTTTCTCATACGGGATGCGTTGATCAAGGGCAAGCAGATGCCTTGGGACTGGCAGCCGCGCTTCAACGCCGCAGAACAGTACGCCCGCGGATTCGAGGATCAACGTGACGCAACGGAGAGATAAATTCACTTGGATGCGACCGATACCGGTTTTGGGTTTGATCCTTTCCATGGCGCCAGGCATGGCAGCAACCGGGGATACGTTTACTTCGGAGGGAAAGGCCATGCTATCGGTCAGCATCCAGGATGAATCAGGGACGGCCCTACCCGCCCGGGTCTATTTGGTCAATGAGAACGACGAAGCCATCTACCCCGCCGGCCTCATTCGGTATCACCGATACGCACCTCGCGAAAGCATCGACGAACGTCATTTCATCGCAGACGGCGCGTTTCGCTGTGAACTCGCACCGGGCCTCTACACCCTCCGGGTCGAACGAGGTTTGGAGTGGACGCCTCATGAAGAATCAATTGCCCTGGCGGCGGGGAATGATGAACAACGCACCGTCGTCATGCGCCGGTGGGCCGATATGAACGCCCTCGGCTGGTACTCAGGCGATACGCACATTCATCGAAAGCCCGATCAGGTTGAACTATGCCTGCTGGCCGAGGATCTCAACTTCGGGGCCAACGTCACCCACTGGAACATGCGCGGGCAAGAACAACCTGAACGGGACACACCGGCGTCGTCGATGCGCGTGATTGACGAGAAGCATGCCTACTGCCAAGCGACCCAGGAAATCGAGCGCCTCGGAAAGGGCTGGGGCGCAGTTCTCTTCATGGGCGAGTTCCAGCCTGTCGAACCGCCGCGCAACGATTTCTATCCTTTGGACGCGTCTTTTTGCGAAATGGCTAGGCAGGCCGGCGCTCACATAGACGGTGAGAAGTCTTTCTGGCGCTGCGTGCCCGTCTGCGCTGCACTCGGGCTGTTAGACTCCGTCGGTGTCGTCCACAACCATTTCAACCGAAGCCGGTTCCTTCCACTCACCGTGATCCCAGAATGCATCGTGCCGCCGGACAGCCGGATCCCGGGGTTCTCGGGCACCGTGAAGATGGCCCCCCACGAATGCGCCCTGTACACGCTGGGCCTGTACTATCACCTGCTGAATTGCGGGCTCCGCATAGGGGCGTCCGGCGGCAGCGCGAACGGGGTCATGCCGTCGCCCATCGGCTACGAGCGGACCTACGTTCGTCTGGACGGTCCGTACAGTTGGCAAGCTTGGCTGGCAGGCCTGAAAGCCGGGCGCAGCTTCGCGACCAACGGGCCCATCTTGGATTTCCGGGTTCAAGGCCGGCAGCCCGGCGACTCCTACGAACTTGGCGGATCATCTGCAACGGTCGACATCGAATGTGTGGCACGATCGCAGGGCCTTCTCGAACGGGTGGAACTCATCAATAACGGCCGCGTCATCGCAACCGAGGAATCCAAATCCGGCCGTCATCAATTGACGTACAAGGGCACGCTGGAGCTTCAAGCGGGATGGGTAGCCGCCCGGTGTTTCGAGATCCCGGATCCGCAATTGAGGTATGCGGCGACCAGCCCCATCTATCTCGAGTACGACGGCCACGCGCTCGTCGTGCCGGAGAGCGCCGCGTTCTACCGCGATTTCGCTCAGGCGTTGATTGACCAGTCCATCCGTGAGAACCGGTTTCCGGACCCGGCCAACCGTGCGCAGGCTATCGAAACGATCGAGAGGGCCCGGGACTTCTACGGCTCCCTTGCGGACCAAGCAGGCAATCCGGGCAAGTGACTACGTGACTGGCCAGGACAAAAACGGAGCATCAACCAATGGCAGGTTACGTCATCCACCCGGTGAAACTCGGTACATTCCACAACGTCGACTACTCTCACCAAGTGCTGAACACACGGTTCGGCGAGAAAATCGACACGGCCGTACTGAGCTACATCGTCGTCGGTGAAAATGCGTTGCTCGTCGTGGATACAGGGTTCCGAGCTACCCAGGACAACTTCGATCTCGAAGGCGATGCCGAACAGGCCTTTCGGGACAAGTTTGCCGAGTTGGGTTTGGAACTGGAGAATGTGACCCACATTGTCCTGACACATCTCCACTGGGATCACATGCAACTCAACCACCTGTTCCCCAACGCCACCGTGTACGTCCAACGGCGTGAGATGGAGGTGGCCGCCGCACCGGTCTATCCGCTCTACTACAACCATCAGGACATCGCCAGACTGCTGGCCGAAGATGGCGACCGGCTTGTATTCCTCGATGGAGACACGGAGATTCTCCCTGGCATCAAGGCCGCGTTTGCTGGCGGCCATACCCTGGGAAGTCAGATGCTCTACGTCAACACCTCGGAAGGCACCGCAGTGATTACGGGCGATGTCCTGAATCTCTATGCAAACCTCGATGAACGCTCCCCGAAAGAAGTAGACGTGGTTGGTTGGGTCCGCGCCGTCGAGAGAATCAAGCGGGACGCAGACGTCATTCTTCCCATGCACGATCTCGAGGTATTTGAACGACACCCCGTTGTGGGATGTTTGCATGATTGACGGCCAGTTTCATGCAAACTCCGTAACCGGCTCCGACAGAAGAAAGGGAATCGCTAGATGAAGCCGACGACGATCAACCTGCACTCACAATTCCAAATAGCACCGGTGGACCCGAGGATCTTCGGGGGCTTTCTCGAGCACATGGGCCGGGCCATATACCAAGGCGTCTACGAGCCGGGCAGCCCGCACGCAGACGAGGACGGGTTCCGCAAAGACGTGCTGGAAGCGTTGGGCCGTCTCGACATGACAGTCATGCGCTATCCCGGGGGCAATTTCGCATCCGGCTACCACTGGCAGGATGGGGTAGGGTCACCAGAAGACCGGCCAACGGTCAGAGACTTGGCTTGGCAGAGCATCGAGCCCAACCAGTTTGGGACCGACGAGTACATCAAGCTCTGCCGCAAGATGAACTGGACCCCTATGATCACCGCCAACCTGGGCACCGGTTTCCCCGAGGAAGCCCGCAACTGGGTGGAATACTGCAACTGCCCCGCAGGCACGAAGTACGCCGACATGCGCGCCGGCAACGGAAGTTTCGAGCCCTATGACGTGGGCTTGTGGTGCTTGGGCAACGAGATGGACGGGCCTTGGCAACTGGGGCACGTCCCCGCGGGACAATACGCCATCCGGGCTCAACAGGCGGCCAAGATGATGAAAGATGTCGACGACTCCGTTGAACTTGTCGCCTGTGGCACGTGCAGCGTCGATCTGCCGACCTACATCGAGTGGGACCGTCAGGTCCTCGAGCACATCGGGCCGCTGGCCGACTACATCAGCCTGCATCGCTACGTGGGCAATCCGAGAGACGACACCCCCGAGTACCTGGGTGTAACCGCATCCATCGACCGTCAGATTGAAGAGATGGACGCCGTTTGCCGGTTCGTTCAAGCGAAGCAACAAAGCAGCAAGCGTCCCTATCTCTGTTTCGACGAATGGAACGTCTGGTACAAGGATAGAAAAACGGACGGAAAAGGCAAGTTTGCCCAGCATCTGATCGAGGAAGTATACAACCTCGAGGATGCCCTGGT
>JAACEL010000278.1 GCA_011682535.1 Nitrospiraceae bacterium
GCATCGATCTCGTATGGCAGCCAGTATCCTTTTCGCTCGCTGCGAACCAGACCAGCGTATCGGAGGACCTTCAGATGCTGTGAGACGGCCGAAGGAGTGATACCGAGGCTTTCGGATAGCTCGTTGACCCCAAGAGGGCCTTTCCGCTTGAGTAGAGCGATAATCTTGATACGGGACTCAACGCTCAGAACCTTGAAGAACTCGGCTTGTTTAGTGTCGTCCATCTTCGCCATCCAGTTCAGTAGTTGCTTAAATACTACCACAAACGAATCGCCTTGTCAAGCTCTTCTTGATCTTTTTTGACCGCGTACCAGTCGGCGTCGATTGACCCTCCCGACACCTTCGTCCGTGCGCCGGTGAGCGATGCGGGCTAGACGTCCAGTCCGTATTCGTTGATCTTCCTTTGAATGGTGCGCACGCTCAACCCGAGGATTTCTGCCGCTTTCACCCGGCTGCCGCCCATCTTGCGAAGGGTCTTTTCGATCGCTTCGCGCTCAAGGTCTTGGATAGACATCCCAACGGGGAAGCCCGAACGGGACGACGCACGCCTTTTCGATTCCCGCACTTCTTCGGGAAGGTCCGCAGGGGTGATCTCGTCTTTCTGAAGAAGAACAACCGTGCTCTCGATACAGTTGCGGAGTTCTCGGACATTGCCGGGCCATTGGTACTGGCGAAGGCGCCTGAGTGCGGCGGGCGACATTCCAATTTCCTGCTTGTCATTCTGCCGGACAACCTCTTTCACGAAGTGCCGAGCCAGCAGCGGGATGTCCTCGGGCCGCTCTCTCAGAGGGGGCATTTGGATGGTGACGACATCGATCCGATAGAAAAGGTCGTGTCGAAACGCCTGTTCCTGAACAAGAGATTTCAGATCCTGGTTCGTGGCGAAAATGAGCCGGATATCCACCTCCTTCAATTCAGAACTGCCTACCAGTGAAAACGTTTTGTCTTCCAGCACGCGCAGGAGCTTGGCCTGGGTACCGGAGCTCAGTTCCGCGACCTCGTCGATGAAGAGCGTGCCGCCGTCAGCCGCGGCGAATTTGCCCATCCGATCGTCACAAGCGCCGGTAAAGGCCCCCTTGGCATGACCGAACAGCTCACTCTCGACTAGCGAGTCAGGAATGGTTGGGCTACAGATGGTGACGAACGGTTTGTCCTTTCTGAGGCTGTGTTGATGGAGAGCCTGCGCCACCAGTTCCTTACCCGTCCCGCTTTCCCCTGTAATGAGCACCGTGCAGTCGGTGGGCGCCACGACCCGAATGCGCTCGAACACTTCTATCATCGGTGGGGAGATCCCGAGGAGCGTCTCGAAGCCGTATTTTTTATCGAGTTGTCTGCGCAACTCGAGGTTCTCTCGCTGTAAAGCTCGCGCATCGCAAACGCGCCGGATCTTTATATAGAGTTCGTCCGGATCGACGGGCTTGGTCAGATAGTCGGTGGCCCCCAGTTTCATCGCTTCGACGGCGGACACGATATCCCCGTAGGCCGTCACCATAATGACGGCGGTTTGCGGCACCCTCGAGCGCACTTCCCGCAGGACTTCCATGCCGTCCAACTTCGGCATCTTCAGGTCCGTCACAACCACGGCCACGTCCCTATCCAGCAGATCCAGCCCTTGCGCGCCGTCGACCGCGGAGATGACCGGAATCTTCTTGCGCCTTAGATAATCCGTCATCGCTACCCGGGACGCGCGCTCGTCCTCGATAATCAGCACCTTTTCTTCGGACAGAGACATTTGGAACGCCTATTTCCTTTCAACCGTTCCGGCCTGGTGGGGACGCTCCCGCTGCCGCGGAAACGTCGCGACGAAGACCGCCCCACCGCCCTCGGCACACCCACAACCGATGGTTCCGCCGTGATCTTCCATGACCCGCTGGACGATGGCCAATCCCAGTCCCGTTCCGCCCTCTCGCGTGCTGTAGAAGGGTTCGAAGATCTTCTGACGCTCCTCCTCGGGAACGCCGGGACCGTTGTCTGCAATCTCCAGGACAACCGAGCCGTTGTCCTGGTGAGTTCGAGCCCGAATTGCCCCCCCACTCGGACGCAGCGTCCGTTGTGCGTTCAAGACGATGTTCAACACCGCCTGCTTGAGCCGTTTCTCGTCCCCAAGCACCTTCGGCAGGTTAGGACTCAGGTCGCGCACAATCGCAATGTTGTATCGGCGGCATTCGTATTCCACGAAGTCGAGAACGGATTCGACAATCGCGCTCACGTCGTAAAATGCCGGTTCCCTGTGTCCGGGACGTACGTAGCTCAGGTATTCCGTGAGCAGGCCTCCCACGCGGTCAATCTCTCCAGAGGCGCGACGGATGATCTGCTTGTACCCTTCCCGCACGTCTTCGGGAAAGTGGTCGATGTCCTCCTCCATAATCCTCAGATTGAAACGAACGGCGTTCAAGGGATTCCGGATCTCATGAGCCAGCCCATTGGCCATCTGACCCATCTGTGCCATGAGGGCCATGTCCCGTGCCTTCCGGGCAAGTTGCCTGTACCGCCTGAGCACAACCCAAAGGCCGATCCCCGGCACAACAAGAACGGCAAGCCCGATGGCTGCGGATAGCAACATCTTGAAACGCACCTCGCCGCGGACTTCGTCAATGTGCTTGTCGATCTCCTTCAGCGAGAGCCCGAGGACCAACATGTGCTTGTCTTCGCCGCCAATCGTCAGGGGGGTGCGCACCTCGTAAATGAATTCCTCGTAACCCAAGTGGCCTCGAGGAAACTCGCGCGCCGAGGCAAACAGTAGCGAAGCCTTGCCCTCGTTCTCGACCTTGGCCCCTTCGAGAGCCGGTGCGCTATGCACGAGAATGCGGCCACCCTTGGAGAGAAGCATACCGTAGAGCACCACCGGATCATTAATAACCAACGCTTTGAGCTCGCCGCGAAGCCATGCTGCGTTCACGGTCAAAGCCCCCCCCGGACCCTGCTCCTGCGCGGCAATAGAATCCTGAACTTGTCTGGCCAGAGTGTTACTGTGGCTTAGCGCGCTGCCGAGCGCATCTGCGGCCATCTCACACGCCATGTGCTCGAAACCGATATGAGAAGCAACGACGAGACATACAGAGGCAAGCAGGACAATCGAGACGCCGAGGCCCAAAGCCCTTCTTACAAGACGAGACCTCGCACCCAAATAATCGGCTGCGGCCACTTTCTCGGTCGTAGCAGTCCTTGTCGTTTCTTTCATGCTCGTTTGGTCCCAGAAAGAGCCTGCGGACTATCCACACCGGCGCTGAGATCCCAAATGTGGCGGGTGCGTAAATGTAGACTGCGGCATCCGATCATAACGATGAGCATCCTCAATTGGCATTTGACCTGATTTCATTGTCGTATATCAACCGGCCGACGCGGCAATCTGAGAAGAAGAATGGGGTAGGTCGAACTGACAAGAGAAAAGCCTTCGCATCGTGGGCGAATTTCGTAACGGTAAAGAAATCGCTCGAAAGGGCCTAACCACGCCCGTAGGACGTTGTCCTTCCTGAAAACGCATCCGGCCCTGATTGGCACGTGTGTTGAACGCATTTCGTGATGGGTCGCGATCACCCAAGCTGCGAAAGCTCTTATTTCATAGGCTTGCCATGAGTTCTTGTCATCTACTCCCATTTCAGATTACCGCGGCGGCCGGTTGAAATTCAGCCGTGAATTTTGGTCAAATGCCAATCAAGGCCGGATGGGTTTTCAGGAAGGACAGGCGGCAGGCCGTCCTTGGACGGATTGCGGAAATCCCCTATCTTTCCGTTGCCCCTCCCCGGGGAACATTCTATTGCTTCGTCAACGTGGCCGCTTGCCTGGGGTGGAAGCATCGAGACATGCCCATCGAAGATGCGGATATTTTCACCTCCCTCCTCGCGAGCGAGGCCGGGGTGAAAGTGGTTTCGGGAAATGAGTTCGGTTCCAGGAAGCACATCCGGATCTCATTTGCGGTCCCTGAAGAAGCCTTGGAGTTGGGTTTGGACAAAATGGCGAAATTCGTGGATAGTCTGTCATAGTCTCTGGGAAAGACTGCGTTTCTCAAGGATTCACACATTATGAGAATTACCGAGATCAAAAGTTTCCTGTTATCGAATCCCCGCGGTCTGCATATCATCAAGATCGAAACCGACGCGGGGATCTACGGGTTGGGCGGGGCCTGCCGGGATAGAATCTATGGATTCATCACGGTCGGCGGGTTGAGCGAAGCGGAATGTGAAGCGCGCGTGGCGGCGGCCGTCGAAGAGGGCTGCCCACGCGGCCGGGTCTCGGCGCCGAGTTTGACGAGGATGCCGCCGCGAAGTGCCCCATGACCATGCATGAACATCCCCATCTCCAGTGTCCTGACGGGAGTTATACCAACTGGTAGCCAACTTGCGAGGACACGCGCCCATGGATGCCCACTTCAGACTTGCTCGAATCCGCACGAAAAAATCGTGCGCTGCGCTGGCGCTGACCTTGAGCTTGGCGCTTGCTGCGTCGCCTCGTGCCGGCGGAGATGCGCAACGTACCGAGGAAAGGATGGCCATGAAGCATAGCGCCGAAGACGTTCCGCTCTCAATGGCCAAGGCCCGCGTCTATAAGTCAGGACATCGCTTCGAGCGCCGCGAGCCGATCGACCTGAGGCCCGGACCCCATTTGTTCGTGGACGATTTTCTCATCGAATCGAGCGCCAACATCGAGCGGGTCGTGAACGTTCCCAGGCGTGACGCGTCTGTTCCCAACCCCATCGTCACCGGAAAGGAGGACGGGTGCTTCCAACCGTACATGACCATCCTCCGAGACGGGCAGACCGGCCGGTTCCGCCTCTGGTACGGACACCATACGGAGGACTTCAATGCCGGCCGTTCGCGCCTTGGTTACCTCGAGTCGAACGACGGCATCCACTGGATACGCCCATCGCGCGTTCTGGACAGCCCGGTTCCCATCCAGTTCGGTGTCAGCGTGATCGATAAAGGCGAGGATTTTCCGCACCCGGAGCGGCGGTACGCGTTCGGGTGGTACATGGACGGTGGCCTCAAGGTGGCTTCTTCCCCGGATGGGTTCGCCTGGACGCCGATATCTGCGCAGCCGGTTGTCTATCACAACCACGACATCAACGGCATCTTTTTCGACGTGTTGCGGAAGCGTTACGTGGCCACGGTTTCAGTGTATCGGCCCGGTGAAACGTGGAGCGGAAACCGCCGCATCACAATGCAAAGCCACAGCACCGACCTCATCTCGTGGTCCACACCCCACCACGTCGTCGTCCCCGATCCCACCGTGGACGACGGTGAGACTCAGTTCTACGCCATGGACGGCTACCTCCGCCGTGGCGACCTCATCATCGGCATGGTGAAAGTGCTCCGGGATGATCTCAAGGCCGATGACCCGCCCGATCCTCCGGAAGCCTATGGCATCGGCTACACGACCTTGGCATGGACCCGCGACGGCGACACATGGACCCGCGACGCCACGCCATTCTTCTCCCCGAACCCGGAGAAAGGCATGTGGGATCACGCCCACGCCTGGATCGACGACCAGCTGCCCGTCGGGGATGAGGTCTTCTTGTACTACGGCGGATATGCCCGCGGCCACAAGGTGAATCGGTTCGAGGAGCGCCAAATCGGCCTCGTAAGAATGAAAAAGGACCGGTATGTGAGCCGAAAGGCCGGCCCGGGGATTGGGCGGATTCTCACGCCGTTGTTGACCCTCCACGGCGGGTCGTTGACCGTGAATGCCGACGCCCATGGCGGTTCCTTGAGAGCGCAGGTGCTCGACGAGAATAGACACCCGGTCCCCGGCTTCACCCTGGAAGACTGCCGCCCCGTCACAACCGATGCGCTCGCGGCGCCCATCACCTGGAAGCGGTCTCTCGGTAAATTGCGAACCAAACCCGTGCGCTTGGAGTTTGTATTGCAGAACGCCGCAATCTTTGGGTTCGAACTCCGCAACCGTGAATAGACCGGGATTACGGCGTTGTTCGGTCAGCGGTGAGTTCATCACGATCTACTATTTGCAAGGGACAATGGCTGACTGGTTGTTCCATCCTCATATGGAGTCCATAACTGTGCGCTACTGCTCTCAATAGGAGTGCTTTCCCGGTGGAAATTGTGATCATCTCCGTCTACACCTTCTCTCTCTGCATTCCATTCGGATACTGGCGCGCGAGTACCCGCAGATTCTCCCTGGCATGGATCGCGTCCATCCATCTGCCAGTTCTTCTGATCATCCCCGTGCGGAGGTGGTGGCTCCACGTTTCTCCCTGGTGGCTCTTTCTTCTGGTGCCTCTGTTCTTCCTTGGTCAGCGGGCCGGGGCCGCACTTCAGAGGCATTGGGCCAGTAGATCCCGCGGATATCCGGTGTCGCATCGCGACGAACACCGGCGAGAAAGCACTTGTCCGAGAACGTTCATGGATCGCGGCAAAGAGATTCAAGACAACTCCAAACGGACATCGTGGCAAGCACGGCAATCCGGGGCGGCCACGTTGGATGTGGCGTCAAAGGAGCGAACAGAGGAACGGCCGGGCAAAACTTGATAGCATTTTGTGGGGGCGATGTGCGCAATTGCCTGCGAAGTTGTACTTCGCAGACCTCGTAGCGATCACTCTTGGCCTCGGAGTGATTGCCCCTCGCCCGGTGCGGGGCGTCCGAACCCTCCCAGAAGTGAAAGGTTCACGTCCTTCGACCGTCCGTGGAAACTGGGGAGCACTCAGGTCTGCGAGAATAGGCGTTGAAAGGTCTGGCGCCTGCGATGTACACTGATGAAGTGGCGGTGTGCTGGGCCGATGCAGGTCACTGACCCTAAGGGCTCGTGCAAGAATAAGTTTGCCGTTTCCGTGCTCAGATTTGCGTCGGATTTGAGCGCGACGATTGAGCAAAACCGCAGGAATAGCCCGCT
>JAACEL010000279.1 GCA_011682535.1 Nitrospiraceae bacterium
ATCGGCCCCGTGTTCCGCCGCGCCATGCACAAACGTCTCGTTCACCTTGCCCAATCCCGAGAGCGCCTCGTTCTCCGGGGGCACCCACGACGCCGTAACGCCTTACAGAAAATACGCCGTCCTTACAAGATGATTGGGGCGCAACCGCGCACGCGTCTTTCTCATGCCCCTTTCCGCGCGCTTTCCCAGTCTTCGTCGAGCATGGTGAGGAGGGCGTCGATGTCACGGTTGCCAGCGAGGATCTCCTGCATGACGCGCGCCAGCGTGGGGTGGAAGGCGGGCGGCGGCATGTCGTCGAGGGCGATGTGATAACCCAGGGTCGTGCCGTACTGCTCCAGGTTGGCCGTCATGTCGTCGATTAGGCGCTGTGCAGGGGGCCAGCCGCTCTTCGGGCCCGCCACGGGGACGTTGGCGGCTTCGGCGAACTGGCATTCGCCGTTGAGGAAGAGCTGGTAGACGTGCGGATCGTAGAAGGTTTCGAGAGCGGCCATGGCCTTGTCGAGCTTCTCGCCGGTGGGGGCGGTCGTGACGGCCCAGCCCGACTGCGTGCCCGAGGTCTGCACGAAGATAGGCGGTCGTCCCAGCAGTGACGGCGCGGGCCAGTAGGCCATGTCGAACTCTACCTGGTTCGGTTCGATGTCGCCCGCCATCCAACAGCCCATCATCCACGTCGCGCCTTTGCCGCCGTAGAAGTCGCGCTGTTCCTCGTTGTACCCGTTGCTCATGGTGCCCTTGTCCGTGTAGTGCTCGACGAGGTAGATCATCTTCTCCATGATCTGACGCGCGACAGGGTCCGTGGCGAACGATACCTCGCCGCGGTCTTTGCGAATGGTCCAGGATGGTTTGCCCGGTTCCTGTTTGCGCGCGTATAGGTCCGAGGCGATGGCGTAGAAGAAGGGCATCGCGGCCGACCACTCGCGGCCACCGTAGACCAGCGGGTTGTGGCCCTTTTCGCGCAGCTTGTCAAACGCGGCGAACCAGGCGTCCCAGGTCTCGGGTGGGGTGGTGATGCCGATGTCGTCCCACATGGTCTTGTTGACGACGATGCCCTGGATCTGGAGTCCGCCCTGCGTGGTGTAACGTTTGCCTTTGTAGGGCGCGGGCATGGGAATGCCGAACTTTTCGTAGTACGAGTCGGGTAGCGGCGTCAGGTTTCCGCTGTCGGCGAGGAAGTTGGCCAACTGCCACGTCATGACGATGTCGGGCAGGTCGTTGGTGGCGATGCGGGATTTGTAGTATTCGGCGCCTTCGGCGTTGCCCAAGTCGATCAATTCCATTTCCCAACCGGGGTTGTCGCGTTCAAAGGCGGCCTTCCATGCGTCGAAGTGCAGCCGGAAGCCGGCGCGGCCGCCGATGTTGCGTGTGACGCGGATGACGTTCTCGTTCTGCGGCGGGCCGCTGCATCCCGCCCACAACAGCGCAACCCCCATGGCCAGTGTCAAGACTCGTGTTCGCATCGGCATGACGTCTCCTTTTCCCCCGTGCGGTTGGTGTCACCTACACGTGAAAGGCTCGGTCGAAATCCTTCCAGACCGGGTCGTATCCCGCGGCCGCGATGACACGCGCAACCTCTTCGGGGGGACGCGAGTCTTCGATCTCGAATTGCTCGAGTGTTTCTTCGCCGCAGGTGGCGTAGCCGCCGGGGCGCGTCGACGAACCCGCGCTCATGAATGTGACCCCGAGCGGGATGAGGCGGTCGCGGAACTCGGCGGATTCGCGCGTCGACACGACCATCCCCGCCTCGGGCAGAAACAGGCGCATGGCCAGCATCATGTGGACCAGGTCGGCATCGCTGACGGGTGCGGGGATCTCGAAGCGCTGGGGGGCGTGGCGCAGGCGCGGAAATGAGATGGCCACAGCGCTTCGCCAACAGTGCTTCTGCAGGTAGCGCGCGTGCAGGGCCATCCAGAGCGCGTCGACGCGCCAGTCGAACAGGCCCAGCAACACGCCCAGGTTGAGTTTCCAGGTACCCGCTTGGCCTGCGCGTTCGAGGGCGTTGAGGCGGTGTTCGTAGTCTTGCTTGACGCCCGCCTGATGCACGCGAATGTAGGTCTCGCGGTCGTAGGTTTCCATGTAGAGCGTGACGCCCTCGAGGCCTGCCTCGCACAGGCGCGTGTACTGTTCGAGGTCCATGGCGTACATCTCGATCGACACGGAGGAGAAGTACTCGTTGGCGATGGAGACGGCCTCGACGAGATAGTCGATCGTGGCAACGTTGGGGGCCTCGCCCGTCAGGAGCAGCACGTTCTCGAATCCGTGGGCGGACAGACTCTTGCACTCGGCGCGGATGGCGTCGGGCTCGAGGGTGATGCGGCGTTCCTTGTTGCCCGAGTGCGTGGCAAATCCACAGTAGAGGCAGTCGGCGGCGCATACGTTCGACAGATAGATGGGGGCGTAGAGGCCGATGGTGCGCCCGAAATGCCAACGCGTAAGGCGTTGGGCTTCGTGGGCCATGGTTTCGAGGCGTGGGCGGGCGTGGGGCGATAGCAGCGCGGCGAGATCCGCCACGCTACGTTCCTCACGCGCGATCGCGGCGTCCACGTCGTGCGGTTGTGCTTGTGCAATCAGCGCTTCGACCCGCTCTCGCGGCCACGCGGCCAGTTCTTGTACCAGATTCTCCACGCTTGCTCCTGACGCTACGCTTCTTCGCTGAGGAAACCCGTCAGTGGCGAGGAAGCTTCCGCGGTGTCGCGCACGGGGCCGAGTCCGGCGCGGTAGGCCATCCGGCCCGCGTCGGTGGCCATCGCGAACGCTTTCGCCATCATGCCCGCATCGGACGCGTCGGCCAGCGCCGTGTTCACGAGCACCGCGTCGGCGCCTAGTTCCATGGCCTCCGCGGCGTGCGACGGTGCGCCGAGGCCCGCATCGACGACGACGGGTACGTTGGACTGCTCGATGATGATCTTGATGAGGTCGCGCGTGCGCAGGCCGCGGTTGCTGCCGATGGGGGCGCCGAGGGGCATCACCGTGGCCGCGCCCAACTCTTCGAGGCGTTTGGCCAGCACGGGGTCGGCCTGGATGTAGGGCAGAACGACGAAGCCGTCCTTGATCAATATCTCCGCCGCCTCCAGCGTCTGGATCGGATCGGGGAGGAGATAGCGCGGCTCCGGGGTGAGTTCGAGTTTAACCCACGGTTCCAGTCCCATTGCCCGCGCCATCCGCGCCAGGCGTACCGCTTCGTCCGCCGTGCGCGCGCCCGAGGTGTTGGGCAGGATGAGCTGGCGCTTGGGATCGATGGCGGAGAAGATGCTGCCTTTCTCCGGGGCGGACAGGTCGACGCGGCGCAACGCCACGGTGACGATCTCCGCGCCGGAGGCCTCGATGGCCGCCTCGAGCGCCTGGGACGACGGGAACTTGCCCGTGCCAATCATCAGCCGGGAGTTGAAGGTGCGTCCGGCGATCGTCAATAGGTCATTCGTCATGTTGTACTCCAAACGGATGCGCACAGACAGTCTGTCCGGCGCGGAACACGCACGGTGCGCAACCGTACTGCATCGCCATCGAAACCATGTACGAGGCCCGCGCCGTCGGGTTGCGGCTCCCACATGCCCAGCAGCCAGCGGATCACTTCCGCCGCTTCAAGGCTGCCCAACACGCCGGGTATTGCGCCCAGCACGCCCAACTCCGCCGTCGTCGGTACGCCCTCGGGGGCTTCGGGCAACACGCAACGCAGACAGGCCGATTGTCCCGGCACAACGAACTGGGCCTGGCCGCTCAGCGACAATATCCCTGCCGTGGCGAACGGTTTCTTCAGCGACACACAGGTGTCGTTGATCAAGAACTCCGCCTCGAAGTTGTCCGTGGCCTCGACGACGGCGTCGAACGCGACGATGAGGTCCGCCGCGTTGCCGCTCGTCAGGCGTGACGCGAACGTCTCCGTCTTCAGTTCCGGGTTCAGCGCCGTGAGTTTCTCGCGCGCCGATTCCGTCTTCGGGCGGCCGATGTCGGCAGTGGTATGCAGGATCTGCCGCTGCAAGTTCGACACCTCCACCGTGTCGGCATCCATCAGGCCCAGCGTGCCCACGCCCGCCGCCGCCAGATAGTAAGCCGCCGGACTACCCAGTCCGCCGAGTCCAACCACCAGCACGCGTGCGTTGGCCAGGGATTCCTGACCCACCTCGCCGAAGCCGGGGATGAGCACGTTGCGCAGGTAACGGGCGCGCTGGTTTTCGCTTAGACTCATATCGTCCGCCTCATGTCGTTCGACTTATGTCGACCACCTCGTTCAAATCCCCGCAATCCCGGGCCAAACACGAATTCTAGCAGATAAGGAACATCCATGATAGGTAAAAGTCGATAGGCAGACCGCCTGATCTGCCTATCGACTTTTACCTATCATGGATGTTCCCTTATTCTTCCAGTAAACAGAAAAATCCCCGGATCCGCTGAGAATCCGGGGACAATACACGCGATGCTTGCGTACGGCCGAAGCCGTTGATGATTAACCAGCGTCTAACAGTGAGAAGAGTCTCGTGACGGGATGTTCGCCCGGAAACCTTAAGAACTCAACGTGTCCATCCATGTAGAGCACGTTGGCGCCCCCAGGAATGTGGCTGAAGTTGTCGATGCTTACCGCAGTCCGATCACTCATGATATGAATCGTGCTCTGCGCTTGCGCACTCGCTGCAGGATTGTTGATGTCGGTGATCAAAAACCGTTCGATACCTTCCCTGAGCCGATACGCCTTCATTCCAAGTCCAAGGGGCGCTACACCGAGAAGAGTACTGAGAAGGTCAATGTCGAGGTCCGAATCTACAAAATCCACGGGATTCGTTACCCCTACCAGCGCGTAGAGACCATCATTAGCGATTCCCTGGGCGCCAAAAAGTGCGGCGATTGGGTCAGGCGCCAACCCTAAAGCCTGCATCGCCGCCACAAGAGCTGACGCGCCACCAGTTAGAGAGGAAAAGCTGGGATCATTCATGGCGGAGGCAGGCTGCCCCTGCAGGATGTCCGCAACATTGACCAGCCATCCGAGATACGTATAGGATTCGTTGTCGAACTCGCACGGCAGAATCTGCGCCTCCGGATCGTTGCCAACATGCCAGTCTCTATCCAGTGCATCCGAACCTTCAGGATCCGATGGGCAGATCATCACGTTAACATCCGACAAGTACTCCGGATAAACAAGGTCACCCTCAAAGAAGAATCCTCCCGCTGAGGTGCCATCGCATACGCCCGGAGTCGAACCCTCTTCCATATACGACATGTACGGGTACTTCTCGCCCTTGGCCTCGCCCGCATACATCTTGAATACAAGACCCAACTGCTTGAGGTTGTTCTGGCAACTCGCGCGCCGCGCCGATTCGCGCGCGCGCGCCAACGCAGGCAACAGGATGGCCGCCAGAATGCCGATAATGGCGATCACTACCAATAGTTCAATCAGCGTGAAGCCGTTCTTCTGTTCACGTTTCATGATAGACCTCTCCATTTGTTAAGATGCTTAAAAAGAATACCAACCACTGGTAAACGTTTACCGTCCTTTTTGTAGCAGAAGGTGGGGCCTTTGTCAATATCCTTGCCCCATCCGAATCGCCGGATAACTCCGCCGTGGCGCGCGGGGCAAGCTCAGCCTCGTACCCATGCCAAACACGACACTCACCTGTTCGGTGTCGACGTGGCTGAGCGTAACTCAGGCATCATCTGGCACTTGGGCGCGCCACAATACGCCACCTGGTGTTCGGGGACCCAGGCCCAAGAAAGACGGGGCCGACAAAAGTAGACCGTAACCCCTTTAAGCGACCGTGGCAATCTCTTGGCGCACATGGACTTTGATTGCCACGTCGCTTCGCCTATCGCGGCGGGGCCGCCACTGTCGGCCAAGGGCATCGTTCCTCGCTACGCTCCTCGCAATGACGACTTTTGTCGGTTTCGTCACGAAAACCTCTCAACATACAGAGAATAAATGGGTTAGGGCCAACAAGACTGAAAAGACCCCATGCGCGATTTTGACCCGATCCCCAGAAGGAGCGTATACTGATTGGTGATTGGGAGGAAACCTTTTTACCGCGATGCTGCCCGGAAGCGGGCAAGACCGCGGCGCGGGAATCACCGAAACGAAGGGTGGAGCAAGGGCAGTGCATATGCCGGAGCGATGGACCATACGCGACATTGCCGGTGAGGCGGGCGTCTCGACGAAGACCGTGAGCCATGTACTCAACGGCAAGCCTGGCGTGCATAATGAGACCCGGGCGCATGTGCTGCGTATCATCGAAAAGGTGGGCTACCATCCCCACCTGGGCGCCCGCATGTTGCGTGGCCATGCCACGGTTTCCGTAGGCGTCACCATGCCTGCGCCGCCCGGCGCCGCGCCGCTTGGCCAGAGTTTCTTCGTCTGGCTCTATGAAGAACTGTTCCGCGTCTTTGGCTCGCGGGGCTACTACCTCACCTTCGACCTGAACCCCTACGCCACCGGCCCAAACTCCGACTACGCCCGCGGTATTTGGGAGCAGGCTTTCCAGGCCTGTGTGCTCGCCGGGCCCCTGGCCACGAGCGATACGACCGTGGCCCGTATCCACGCCACCGGCACGCCCTACCTCGCCTTGGGCCGCCTCGACAGCTTCCCCGAATGCAGTTGCGCCGTGGTCGATTATGAGCAAGGCGCCTATCGTGGGATCCAGTACCTCATTGAACGCGGGCACAAGCGTATTGGCATGCTCAAGGCATTTGACGGTTTTCAGCCGGGGGTCGAACGCCAACGCGGCTACGTCCGGGCCATGGAGGAGGCCGGGCTTCCCTTGGCCGCCGGGCTCGTCCGCTCGGTCACCTTCGGCACGCACGATATTGCCGACACGGTTCATCGTATTCTTGAAATGGGGGACGTGACCGCGCTGCTGGA
>JAACEL010000280.1 GCA_011682535.1 Nitrospiraceae bacterium
GTGCCGCTATGCCAGCGGCCTTGCTCCTTATCAGGCTCGTCCTCACTGACGGTATCTATGCGACACCTCAAGCATGACGCGACACTAGAGCAGTTTAAGTAATTCTGTAGCCACATCTGCTTGCTGTGGCATCGGCTGACTGTGTCACGAAACCTTGCCACAGCACAAGCGCGGTGACGAGGGTGGTCAGGGCGCACTGTGCAGCACGTAGCGCATCTCGTTCTTGCGGAATTCTGGTCGAACCCGATCATCCGGCCGCCTGCGCCAGCGCGCTGTCGAACACGCCCAACCGGATTTCGTTGGTGTTGTTGGGCCGGCACGCCTCGAAGTACACGAAGACCTGATCGCCCACCGTCATCCAGTGCGAATAGCGCCACGTGTTGTAGTCGCCGGGCGTCGTGCTTCTCAGTAGCGGCGCGTCGGGCGTGAGGTCGACGAAGTGCTCCAGATCGACAGTGTAGGCGAGACCCGTGGCGATGTTGTAGACGGGGTCGCGCCAGGTGCAGTGCGAGCCTTCATACACGAGCAGATAACCAACGGCCATGGGTAGAACACTGGCGGGGCGCGTGTAGAAGTTGTGCCACCCATCATTCTCGAGGATGGTCTTGCCGGACGCGGGGCGCCAGTCTTCGCCGTCGGCGCTGACGAACTGATGGATGCGTTCGAGTTTGTCGAATCCGATGACGAACATGCGCCACTGCGTGCCGTCCCAGAACACGACCGGATCCTTGTAGCCCTCGACGTGGGCGAATCCGTCGTCGAACTGCTCGGCCTGGATGACGGGTTTGGCGGAGGCGGGGTCGAACTCGGCGGGGTTGGCGGCATCGTCGAACTTGAGGATGCTCCACCCGCCCTCGAGCGGAGAGCAGCCGTAGAGTTTGAAGCGTCCCGAATGCGGGTCGACCGCGAGCGCGGGGCGCTCGAACCCCGGCAAGCCGCAATCTTTGCGGCGCAGGCTGAGGATAGGTTCGAAGCGGCGTCCGTCGCTGCTCTTCAGGATGCGGATCTCATATCCGCGCAACCCGCGCGGTGAATTCCCCTCGCGCATCCGCGCGGCGAGATAGAAAGTTCCATCCGCGCCCCGCACCACCGACGGCGCCCCCGCCCACCACTCGGGCGTGTTCTCGTCCGGTTCCAGGATGACGGTGTAGTTGTCCAGAGCGTTCTTGATTCGGTCAAACACTTCATTCTCCTTCATTAAGCCATCCGGTCATTTCGGCGAGTTGGAGGGCGTAGTCTTGGAAGTTGGACCATGAGATGTCGGGGGGGACACCGTGGTCGCAGGAGGGGATGTAGCCGCCGTCTTGGACGACGGGGCGGATGCGGTCGAGTTCGGCTTTGAGTACGGCGCCGCCCGCGGCAATGGCGCGCTTGTCTACGCCGCCGCGGTAGGATACGCGCTTGCCGAAGCGTTCGCGGAACGCGTTGATGTCGTTGCCGGCGGCGACTTCCATGGGGTCGACGCAGTTGACGCCGCATTCGAGGTAGACGGGGATCAGCATGTCGATGCGGCCGTCGGAGTCGATGGCGCGGAGGGGAGTGCCGGCGGCTTTGGCTTCTTCGATCCAGCGGCGGTAGGAAGGGGCGCAGAATTCGCGCGTCATGTCGGGGCCGATCATGGGCTTTTCTTTGTAGGCCATGTCTTCGGAGAAGTGGAGCATGTCGGGCGCGACGCGTTCGAGGATGCGGCCCATCACGCCGGAGCAGAACTCGGTCCAGAACCGCGCCATCTCGTGGACGAGGCCGGGCTGGACGAGCATCATCTCGCACAGGCCTTCCATGCCGCAGAATTCGCGTAGCTGCCAGAAGGGGCCGTTGAAGTGGATGGTGAAGGGGTAGTCGCGCTCGCGCAGTCGCTCACATCGCGCGTCGAGATCTTCGGGATAGCGCTTGGGGTCGTTGGGATCGAATCGCCACTTCATGTTTTCCCAGTCGTCCCAGTTTTCGACGGGAAACTTGTGCCACTTGCGCGTAACGAAGTCCCGGGCCGAGCGTATATAGGTGTAGTCGAACTCGTCGGAGATCTCGGTGATCGCCCCCATCCAATCCTGGACGATGTAGTGGCCGTCTTTGTGTTCGAGCACCTTTTCTTCGAAGGTCGGGATCATCTGGAACGAGACGCCGGGGCTGACACGGGGCTTTGTGGGCAGGTAATCGCCGGGCGGGAGGCCTTTTTCGGCGCGTTTGGCGTCCGCCAACTCGCGGATAACGTCCATATGGTCGCGGTCTTCGGGCAGGCCCTGCCGATGCCAAGCCGCGCGGGTGGACTCGCGCGGCCCGCCGGGCTCCAACGGAATCCGGTCCGGTCTGCCGAAGAGGAGCGTCTCAAGGAAACGTTCGCGTGGTGTCATTGTAATCGAGGCCCCTGGTTCCCGCACCATGGCTAGAACGCATTGCAGCGAGGCGCATCATATCCTTGATGGCGTGTCTGCC
Organism: Nitrospiraceae bacterium; assembly: GCA_011682535.1. GTDB lineage: Bacteria > Hydrogenedentota > Hydrogenedentia > Hydrogenedentales > SLHB01 > JAACEL01. The sequence continues at coordinate 2,434 of JAACEL010000280.1, forward strand.
GCAAGGTGAAGGGGTCAGCGATTCGGTGCGCTGAGACGTAGAGTGCACGCCGCTGGAACTTCTGGTATCATACAGGTATAGAGGTGGTGGGAGGCGCCATCCAGGCGGACGGAATTCTCTTGCCGAAACTAAGGTTACTACGATAACGTGTCGCAAGATGTAGATTCACAAGACCTCAAGCAGATCGGTCAGTACGAGATCCGGGGGAAGATCGCGGAAGGCGGTTTCGGTGTGGTATACACCGGGCACGATCCGCGCCTGGATCGCGAAGTGGCCATTAAGGTTCTGCACTCCTATCACGCGTCGGAACCGTCGCGTGTGGCGCGGTTTGTGCGCGAGGCGCGCTCGGCTGCCAAGCTTAATCACCCCGGCATCGTCCAGATCTATGACGTGGTGGAAGAGGGCGGCCGGATGGCGTTGGTGATGGAACTGGTGCGGGGCGTGAGCCTGGACAAGTATCTCAAGGCGCATCCGGACCTGCCGCTGGAGGCGAAGCTCGAGATTGCGGCGCAGATCGCCGATACACTGGCGGTGGCGCACGAGGCGGGGATCATCCATCGCGACGTGAAGCCCGCGAATGTAATCATGGACGAGACGGGGCATCCCAAGCTGACCGATTTCAACCTGGCGCGCATCACGGACTACTCGCTGACGCCGCTGACGGGTGAGAACAGCGTGCTGGGGACGCCCGCCTACATGTCGCCCGAGCAGTGCCAGGGGCACGACGCGGTGCCGCAGTCAGATCTGTATTCGCTGGGCATCATGGTGTACGAGATGGCGGCGGGCAATGTGCCCTTCGAAGCAGAGAACTATCTGGCGTTGTTGCGGCATCATACCGACACGCCGCCAACGCCGATCAGGCTGATGAAACCTTCGCTGCCGATTGCGCTCGAACAATTGGTGATGCGATGCCTGGCCAAGTCGATCGAGGAACGTCCCGCCACGGGGCACGAGTTGGCTCAGGCGCTACGCGAGATGGTGCGGCTGGGTTTCAATGAGGGCGACCGCTCGACGATGAAAACAGTCGAGCTGCCCCTGCCGCCTCCCGACATGTCCGTGTCGGGTGTGCGCGTGCCTTTGTCGGGCGAACGCTCGGGGGAACACGACTCCGGTGACATATGGCGGTCGTCCGGTCAGCGGTCATTGCCGGCTAAGCCCGCCCGCCGCCTGCGTGTCGACCCGTGGGCGTTGGTGGCTTGCGGTGCGGGCGTCGTGGCGGTGCTGGCGATCGTGGTAATGGTCGCCGTCATGCGCTCGCGCTCGACTGAGCCTCTGTCGCGCTCGGTTTCCGCGTTGTGGTCTGACACTCCGATCCTCGATTACGTTAACGAACCGGACACGAATTTCGCCTATCATCTGTACGGCACGATTCCGGGCATCGGGTACTCGACGCACGTGCTCGACCTGACTTCGCAGTCGTGGCACCCCGGTCAGACCGACCCGCCGCTGTGGCGGCATTGGCTGACGATTATCGCGCCGGACAAGGTAACCAGCAACACGGCGATGCTCGTGTTGTCGGACGGCTTCTCTACGGCTGAGAAACCGTTGACGGACGTGCCTGCGATCTTCCTGGCGATGGCGCTGACGACGAAGTCGGTGGTGGCTATCATGGAGGGGCATCCGCGCGATCCGTTGACGTTCCGTGACGGCACGTATCTGACGCCCGGGGCCGAGCGCGAGGAGTTCGCGGTCGAGACCTTCGTGCGTTTCCTGGACACGGGGGATCCGACGTGGCCGGTGGTGTGCCCGCTGGTGAAGAGCGTGGTGCGGGCGATGGACGCCGTCCAAGCCTACGCGGACGAAGGCCTCGGTATTGCGCGGCCGGTGGAGCATTTCCTGTTGACGGGCGATGCCGACGGTTGGGGCACGTGGTTGACCGCGGCGGTGGACGACCGCGTGACCGCGCTGGCGCCGATTCAGTTCGACCTGCTGAACATCCCGGCGCAGATCGAACACCAGATCGGGTTCCGCGGCGATTTCTCGCCGTTCCTGAGCCTGTTCAGCGAGCGGGGCGTGATGCCCGCCCTCGACACCGAGGAAGGCGAGCGCCTGCTCAAGATCATCGACCCGTACGAGTACCGCAGTCAGTTGACGATGCCTAAGTTGCTGCTGCTTCCGGGACGCACGAACCCGTATACGACGATCGACGCGGCGGGTCTGTACCTGCCGGATCTGAAAGGCTCGACGTACCTGTTTTGCGCACCGAATCTGGCGTTGACGCGAAGCAACCCGTTCCTGGCCCAACGCGGCACGCTGCTCGATGTTCCCGGCGCTCCGGGCGGGGCGGACTACGCCCGCCAGGATTTTCGCGACACGCTGCAGGTGTTCTACCACAAGATTCTGGTCGACAAGCCGATGCCGCGGTTCACGTGGGAGTTTTCGCCGGACGGCGCGTTCCGGATCGTGGCGGAAGACCAGCCTGTCGAAGTGCGGCTGTGGCTGGCGAAGTCGGACTCACGCGACTTCTCGTTCGTGGCGGAGGGCGATGAGCAAACGGTAGCGGACGAGACGGCGGAACTGACCGACTTCGACGGGTTCGAGGTGGATGCCGAAAATCAGGCGTGGCACGTCGAGACGTTGAATTACACGAGTGAGGGGGTGTACGAAGGCAAAGTGCTGCTGGACGAGACGAAGTACACGGCCTTCTACATCGAGTTGATCTACCCGAGCATCCTGGGAGTGAACTACAGCCTGACGACCTCCGCCCACGTGTTGACCGCGCCCGAGACGCACACGCAGATCACCGAGCCCATCGAGCCCCCGCGGGTTCCGATGACAGGGCCCTACCGCTCCAATGCGCCCGACCTCGGGCTGGACTAGCCCGGTGAGATAACCGGGCCAGGGTTGCGGCGAAGGCGGCCAATCTCCGGGAGCGCCCCCCGATCACCGTGTGAGCCGCTGGAAGTGATCCATCGACTCCCAGCCGGGGGGAAGCACGGCGTGGAGGATGAGAGGGGAATCCGTTGGGGGCTGGAGACGGTACAGGCCACTCAATGACGTCAGGCCGGACTCGGATAGTTCAATGCCCTCGAACAGTGTCCATTGTGGGGCATAGTCGAGCCAGTGCCCCGCATAGACGGGGAAGAAGACCCGCGTGACGCCGTCGGGGTGTGCGGGGATCGTTGCGTCGTAGGTGAGGTCGGTTTCGAAGCAGTCGGAGCGGTAGCGGATGGTCATGGTTCGATCATTGGCGGCAGGGGTGAATTCGGCCAGCAGGAACTGGCTTTCGAAATAGGGCTCGTCCGAACGCCAGGGTACGTCTGCCGCACCTACGCCGCCGCCTTGCAGCAGGATGTGCTCGTCCCCTAATGCCGTCTTGCGGTACGCCACCGGAGTGCGCGAGGCCTCAATGTAGCCGCGCAGTAGGCCGCTCACTTGGGCATTCTGATAACGGCGGAGCCCCCACAGGGGCAGCGCGGCGGCAAGTGTGGTGGTGATAACGAAGATGGCGATGCGCCGCGCGGCGGGGAAGCGGGCGGCTTTGGCTTCGTGCAACAGTTCTCGCAGGGAAACGCGGCCGGGAGCGGTTCTCGCCACGAGTTGGCTGAGCACGGCTGATGCCGCGAATCCCACGACCCACAGCCGAATGACTTCGAGGTGGAAGCAGTTGCGCGTGCCGAACTGGACGGCGCTGTATCCGGCGAAGTAGGCGAGCAGGGCGAGGGTGGCGAAACTGAGACGGAGGCTGCGCGCGGCCAACAGGCCCAGAGCCACGATGGCTACGTAGCGCACGTGGGTAAGCGCGTGCTGCTCGGCGAACAGGCGCAGCCTGTAGAGTGCGATGACGAACGCGTTGGTGATGCCTGGCGGGGCCAGGTGGTCGGGTCCGGCGTGGAGTTCGTCGAGGATGCGCAGGATGGCCGCGTAGGCGCGGATGGCGACGTCGGCGGGGAAAACCCGGACGAAGGCGCGGGTGTATTCGCCGGCGAGCCCTTCGTAGACGGGACTCTCATACATGATCGGCGCGGCTTCCGCATCGCGATAGCGCCCGTACGCGTTGACGATGGTGAGGGGTTCGATATCGGCGTACTTGTGTCCGAGTTCGTAGACGGTTCCGCCGACGCCGAGCCGTTGGCTATAGGGGGCCATAAATCCGAGCAGCACGGGGTGGCTTTTGTTACCGCCTTCGCCGAGCTGGGTGAGGATGGGCCATGCCGTGACGAGGAATACCGCGCAGAACGCGGTGGCCGCGATCGTGCGCGCGGCGAAGGTTTTGCGCAGTTTGCCGGGGGCCAGGAGGAACAGGGCGGCCAGGAATGGGGGCATGGCGATGAGGACGTCGACGCGGAATCCGATGCCGACGCCAATGATGGCGCCGCACAATGCGGCACAGGCGGCCAGGTGGGGGCCTTTCATGCGATTGCGGATGACCAAGCCGGTGAGAAACACCGCGCCGAGAATGA
>JAACEL010000031.1 GCA_011682535.1 Nitrospiraceae bacterium
CTCCTGAAACCGCCCGGCGATCCACTCGTTCCAACCGGTGACGAAGACGAACTTCGGATCGACCTCCATTACCCGCCCCCATTGTTCGTCGAAATTGAGGCCGAGATGGACCGCCCCCTCGCGTTCGTCTTTGGCGCCGTTGTGCCAGCTTCGTCCCATGGCGCCGCGCTTGTGCGACATCGGCGCGGGACCGGGGGTATTGGGCAGGGCGTTCTGCGCCACACCCACGCTCATCTGCTCCGCTTCGCCCTTGGCGTTGCGGAAGACGTGCTGCGGGTAGACCTCGAGCCAGCTCCATTGATCCGGTCCGTCGGGCCCAACCCAGTAGTCCGGCATGGGACGGCGGTACGTAAAGAAGGCCTTCATCTCGGGGTCTTTGACGAAGTCCTTGTTCGCGAGGATGAAGGGCTTCCCATCCCACTGAAACCACAGATCCTTCCAGAGTCCGGGCTGGTAGAGATCCTTCCAGACGCGCTCGAGCACCGGCATGGGATCCCAGAAGGGGCAGATGAAGCCGATATAGGGCGTCCGGTTCCCTTCCGCGCGAATCTTCGTATACTCCTTGCACAACGCCTCGTATTCGTTTTTCCAAGTGAACGGCGCGTTCGTCGTGTCGAACAAGACCACATCCACCCCGGCGTCGACCAGCATGCTGGCGTGCTTCCGGATGACGAACCGGTCCGTCATCATGTAGTACCCGAGTTCCGGCTCACCCCAGTGATGCGGACAACCGTTCTCCGGCCAGTCCACGCGGCCGTCCTTGGCAGCGGCGATGAGCTTGGTGTTGTCATTGGGGCCGCCGGTGCCGCGGGGAACGTGCCACGTCCAGTAGAAAATGCCTACCCACTTGTCCTTCTTCACCGGACCCGCCTCCGCGAGCGCCGGCTGCGTACGTCCCAGGGCGTCCGTCGCCACCCACGTGTCCGCATAGAGATCGCCGTCCGCATATGGTATCTCGGCTGCGGCTACAGCGCCCATCAGGCCGGCCGCGAGCAGCACCGCCCAAAAAGCGGAGTGTGTGCCCTGCCCGTTGCCAGGCCTCACTCGTTTGAATGTATGTCGCAAGCGTGAGTCAATGGACATCTTCGGCGTTTTCCTTCTGCTGCGCGTAGCACCCATGGTCAGTTCGGTTCCGCACCATTGTGCCATTTCCCCGGCCGGATTGCCCGAATCCGTCCTTGCCTATCGTTTCAAGATCATGGCCAATCCGGAATCGCCGGGCAACTTCCACGTAACGCGCGCGGCAATTAATAAACGGCTCGTCACAAGAATTTGTGCACGTGGGTTCTCGATGAGAGTTCATAACCAACTTGAATACAACGAGACAGCGAGGCTGAGTACTCACGGAGAAACGACACATTATGGCCAAGTTTTACTGTATTGAGTCCGAAACCCCTTCAATAATCGGAGCGCTGACGGATGCCACTGTCCAGATTCCGCGCAGATGGGGCACACGACGTTCGCAGCGCCAGAAGCGTTCATGCTTTTCGGCACCCGCATCGCACTGCGAAGTGAAGAGGGCAGGATAATGGCCTTCAGTTTTGAGACACACCACTAGATGGCATTCTCTGTGTCTTGGTGCCTCCGTGTGATGAACAGACATGCGCACGCGCCCAGAAATCCCTCGAACAACTACCAGGAAGTTAGATGCGTTTGCCCGAAGCGCCGCCGCGTTGCATCTGAAGTCCGCAACATTGCGTAGCGACGCCTACTCCACCGGCGCACATCACGGCGCGGGAACTTCCGATTCCCCAAGGTGATATAATCCCGGAACTGACATCCAGATCGATTTCCCAGGAACGCAGCATGAACACGCCCCCATTCGATTTCGCGGTTCAGGATTGCCCGCTCGCCCCGGCGACGCTGTACAAAGTAGGCGGCAACGCCCGCTGGGCGCTGGTGCCGCGCGACGCCGCCGAGGCGATCGCCGCGTGCACGTGGATGCTGGAACAGGCGGATCGCCACCTGATCCTGGGGCGTGGTTCAAACGTGCTCATCTCCGACGAGGGCTTCCCCGGTTACGTGCTCATTACGACCGGTTTGACCGGAATCGAGGCACTTGGAGATGATCGCTACCGGGTCGAAGGCGGTGTCGACCTGGACGTGCTGGTACGCGAAGTGATCGTGCCCAACGACTATCACGGCGCCGGGGCGTTGACCGGTATCCCCGGGTCGGTCGGAGGCGCGATCTACATGAATGCCGGCACGGTGAACGGGGCCACTTGCGACTTCCTGGAGTCGGTCGACCTCGCCGGACCCAATGGCGTGGTGACTGCGGCAATGGACCCGTCGAAGTACGCCTATCGCAGTCAGGCCTTCTGCACGCCCGACGACCTGATCCTCCAGGGCGTGTTTCGGTTCGAGCCCTCGGACGAAGACCAGTTGGCGATTTACAACCGCTACATCGAACGCCGCAGTCAGAAACAGCCGCGGGGGGATTGCTGCGGCAGCGTGTTCAAAAATCCCGAGAGCGGCCACGCCGGGCAGTTGATCGAGGCGTGCGGTCTCAAAGGCAAACGCCGCGGCGGCGCAGTGGTCAGTCCCATGCACGCCAACTTCATCATGAACGAGGACAACGCCACGTTCGAAGACATCGTGGGCCTGATCGGATTGTGCAAACAGCGCGTGCGCGAACAGTTCGGCATCGAACTGCAAGAGGAGGTCCGCATCGTCACCTGATAGCCTGGCCGGAATCCGCCATGTTTCTCACGCGGCAGGCGTCGTGTCAGGCGTCGTTGTTTCCCCCGGTTCCGTGTTGTATGCTGTGGCGTCGTCATAACATGAATCGCTGAACGGGAAAGGACGCGGTGTGAAGCTCAAACCTCTGCTCGAACTGGTGGCGAAGGAAGGCGCTTCGGACTTGTTCATTACGGCGGGCGCGCCGCCGATGTTGCGGGTGAACGGGGAGCTGTACCGCACGCCCAACGACTCCCTCACCCCCGAGGCCGCCAAAGCCCTCATCTACGGGTTCCTGACTGATGAGCGGCAGGAACGGTTCGAGGCCGACAAGGAACTCGATTTTTCCCTCGCCGTTGGACGTAAGCACCGGTTCCGCGTCAACGTTTACTTGCAGAAAGGCGCGGTGACGGCCGCGCTACGGCCGATTCCCGAGGAGGTGCCCGCATTGGCCGACTTGGGGCTGCCGGACGACATTGCCGACCTCGCCGAGGCGAAGCAGGGCCTGGTGCTCGTTACGGGCCCCACCGGCCACGGCAAGACGACCACCCTGGCGTCCATCATCGATCTCATCAACAACACACGCGCCTGCCACATCATCACCGTCGAAGACCCGATTGAATACGTGCACAATCACAAGCGCAGCATCGTCGACCAGCGGGAACTGGGCGGCGATACCCACAACTTCCCCAACGCGCTCAAATACGTCCTGCGCCAGAGTCCGGACGTGATCCTCATCGGAGAGATGCGCGACCTCGAGACGATCCAGGCGGCGTTGCGCGCGGCGGAAACGGGGCACCTCGTGCTGGCCACACTTCACACCAACGACGCCATCCAGACGGTGGACCGCGTGGTCGACGTGTTCCCCGCCGAGCAGCAGCAACAGATCCGCTTTCAGTTGTCGATGACCCTGCTGGCGATCATCTCGCAACGCCTGCTGCCTCGCGAGAACGGTGAAGGCCGGGTGCTGGCTTACGAGTTGCTCAAGAACAACACCGCCATCGCCAATCTCATCCGCGAGGGCAAGACCCACCAGGTCTACAGCGTGCTCGAGACGAACACGAAGGACGGCATGGTGACCTTGGATCGCAGTGTGAAGGATCTCTACATGGAGGGCCTGATCACCTACGACGAGGCCGTGATGCACGTGCGGAACCCCAAGGAACTCGAAGGGGCGTAGACCCAGGCGATCTTCACTCATTTCGCAGAAAACTCGGATTTTGTGCAGAGTTTTTCTGTCCGCAGTGTTTTTTTGTGGCTGGTTGCGCCTGTGCAGAGAAAGCGCCGGGCTGTTGTAAGCCATTTTAACACAATGATTTGCGAACCATCCAGCTCTCATGACCGCCCCCTTTCCACCCGCGGACGAACCTTGGTCATCGTGTTGGCCTGGAAGGTGGTTGGTGTTATAATGACGCATGGCAATGTGAGGGAACTCTTTTGCCGTGAATGGTATTGTAAAGAAAGCAAAGAGGGAAAGGCGGCCCGTCGGGGTCGGTAGATCGGAAATGCCGAAGGGGCGCCAGAACATAGCTAAACTCCCGGGGCGGCCGGCCTTGCGGGTTGTCGATCCGGAAGGGACGCCGCTGCGGGATCGCAGCGACGAGTCCCTGATGATCGAGCAGGGCGAGGGGTCGGAAGACGCCTTCGGCGAGTTGGTACGCCGCCATCAGCGAGGTGTGTTGAACTACACGTACCGCATGGTGGGCAACCGGCAGGTGGCGGAAGAGTTGACGCAGGAAGTGTTCTTGGCGTTGGTGAAAAACGGCCAGCGGTATCGTCCGACGGCCAAGTTCACCACGTATTTATATGCGATAGCGTCTAATATCGTGTGCAAGGAATGGCAGCGGGCGAAGCGGCGCCCGAAGGTGTTCAACTTGTCGCGGTTCTGGCGAAACGGCAGTTCGGACAGCAACGCGTTCGACCCAATCGAGCATGTGGGCGACGAACGGGCGTGCGTGCTGGAGAAGTTTCGCCGGGGTGAGATCACCGAGGCGGTTACGGCGGCGTTGCAGAAGATTCCCGCCCACCAGCGCGAAGCGTTCGTGCTGCACCGGCTTGAGGATCGTTCGTACGACGAAGTGGCCGAGATCATGAACGCACCGGTGGGCACGGTGAAGTCGAGGGTAGTGCGGGCGGAGCGGGCGCTGCGGCCTTTGTTGACCCGCTTCCGGGAGTACGTGTAAGGAGTCCTGTGGATGAAGCGTCACCCGAGTAAGCGAGAGTTGCTGGCGTACGCGGAAAGCTGCGTGGATGGTCATGCGCTTTCGGCGTCGATCGGCGGACATATTGCAGCGTGTTCATCCTGCGCGGCCGAAGCGGCCGCGATGCGTTTGTCTTTGGAATACGTGGCCGAGGCCACCGATCTGGAACCGTCGAGCGAATTCACGGCGAATCTCTTGCTGGCTGCGAAGCAGGAGCGGGCCGCGGTTCAGGCGGCGCGGATGCGCCATTCGGCTTGGTCGCTTGCGCGCGGCGCGGCGTATGCCGCCTCGCTGCTACTGGTGGCGGCGTTGAGTTTCGGTTTCGCATTGGACACCGGAGCGAAGCCGGTGGAGACGCGCTTGGCCCCTCGGCCGGTCCAGTTGGCTGAGTCGGCATCCAACCCGGAGACTGCTCTCAAGGCGGCCGCGGAAATCCAGACATTGGCGATGGCTTTAGGGGTGTCGTCCGCTACACCGCGGAGCCCTTGGGAGTTGGAGCGCAGGCGTGCAGCGAGCGCTCAGAGCGCCGACATTGCGGCGGCACGTGCGGCATTGGCCCGCAACCCGGGCTGTGTGCGGGCCAGCCGTCTGATGGACGCGAACCTGGAACGTCTGCCTAAGACCTTGAAGGCCCTGTACGTAGAACGAAGCCTTTGAGCCACGCCTGACCCCTGTGTATAATCCTCTCCGTTACCATCGGATCTGGGGATTCTCCGTGCCTGGCGGTTGGCGTCGGCGCACGGAACGGCACACCGAGGTTGGTTCCAAGTGAGACACTGGCGCATAGTCCGATCAACGTGGGGGAGCGCCGCCATTGTATTGATCGCCCTCGTGTCCGCCTCACCGGCGTGCGCCGAAACCGGCATCATCGAGCGCGTCGGGTCTGTGTTCGACGACCTCGCCCACGGATTCGACATCGTGGGGGAGAAGGCCCAGCGTCTGTTCGGCCCCGGGCTGGGATTTGGCGAGGACGAGACTGGCGGGTTTAGCGAGGAACGCACGTTCTCGGAGAGTTACCCTGTTGCCCGCGAATCGAGTGTGTCCATCACCAACGAATTCGGCGAGATCCGAGTGGGCGCCTGGGACAACCAGGTGGTGCAGGTCTCGGTCCAGATCATGGTCCGGGCGGAGTCGGAAGACCTGGCCCAAGAGATCGCGCGCACCATCGACATCCGCACCACGAAGGCCAGCAACCATTTCGACGCGCGCACCATCCTGCCCGACACGCGCAGCGGCATGGGCAAGCCCACGATCGAGGTGAACTACACGGTGACGGTACCGCGCGACGCAAACGTGACGGCGCGCAATGATTTTGGCGACACGTACGTGACGGGCGTGGAAGGCACGCTGGCGCTCGACGTACGCTACGGGGCCATCGGCCTGCTCGACATTGCCGGGGCGGTGAACGTACGCAGCCGGGGGGAGTTCGGTCTGCGCGCCGAGGGCTTGCGGCAGGGCGGCGCGTTCGAACTGGACGGCGCCCAAGCCTACTTCGTCCGGGTGGACGGCGCGCTACGGGTGAGCAACTTTCGCGGTTCGGTCGATCTGCGCAACCTGGGCCCCGAAGTGGCGGTCGACGTGGTCAGCGAGAGCGGCCCCATCTACTATCACGTCGGAGAAGAGGAAGCGCCCGACCTCACGGCGACCACGCTGTTCGGGACGTTCGAGTCCGACATCCCTCTCAGCCGCGAAGTGCAGGGCGGCGTCGCCATCGCGCGGAGCCCCAACGCCGAATCGCGCCAGCGGATCGACCTGCGCGCCACCTTTGCCAACGTCGTCATCCAGCAAGAGGGCGCCGAGCCGCCCCGCATGCCTGAGGAAACGGCCGGCAGCCAGTTGTTTAAGGAGGGGGAGGAATGGGGAGAGGATATTTCCGAGAACGCGCTGGTGACCATCGACGCGGTGGTGGGCAACGTGCGGGTGACGGGGACGGACAAGCGGCGGCTGTCCATTCAGGCGACCAAGTTCGTGCGATTGCAATCGCCGTCCGATGTCGGCGCGGCTATGGAGGCGTTGCAGTTCCGCATTGAACGGCACGACGACGGCGGGATCACCGCCAAGACCGCCGTGGTGGGCGACATGGCGGCGCTGGGGTGCACGTCGTACCGCGTGGACTTGGTGGTGGAGTGTCCGCGCACGGTATCGCTCGCGATCACCGCGCAGGACGGACACACCTTCGTGAGTGACTTGGGCGGTGCGGTAACGGTTCGCCAGACCACTGGCGCGGTCACGATGGAATACGTCAAAGGCGCGCTCGACCTCGTCAACAAGAAGGGCGACGTGCAGGCGGTGGCGTGCGAGGGCCCCGTCCAGGCCAAGGCCTCTTACGGCGATATCACGCTCAGCGACATCTACGGCGACATGTCGGCGACCTGCGTGGGCGGCAAGATTGTCATCGAGTCGCCGCACGCGGGTATTACGGCCCGCAACACCGGCGGCGATGTCCGCATCATCAGTTTCGACGCGGTCGCGGGCGACTACGACGTGATGGTCGAGCAAGGCAATATCAGCATCCTGTTGCCGCCGTCGACCGACGCCTCGCTCTCCGTCAAAGCCGAAAACGGCTACGTCGAGTCGGCCGTACCACTCACCGGCACGATCGACCGCGAACTGCAAGAGTTCATCAAGGTCAATTCCGGCCCCCACCGCGTCACCCTCCACACCCGCAGCGGCAAGATTCGCATCGACTAGAGCGCTCGCACTTCCTCAGATCTTCTCCGGCGGGAATAGCTTGTCGATGTTGGTCTCGTAGACCTTACGCAGGATGTCGTCGGACAGGGCCAGGCCGCGGTAGACGCCGTAGATGTTGTTGGCCTTTTTGTCGGCGTGCCGCGAGCCCTTGGCGCCCATGAAGAAGTGATACGTGTCTTTCTCGAGTACGTCGCGGCACGCGCGCAGGACGGCCTCGACCCACTCCTCTGTTTTCTCGCGGTTGCCGGTGACCACCATGTCGGTACCCCAGAGGGTGCGGTCGGCGTATTTCTCGAAGAATGCGCGGAACAGGTCACGTTCGCGGCTCACGATCTCGAGCCCGCCGACCAGAATCTCGCGCGTGCCGAAGCTGGTGTCGGTGTACAGGTTGGGGTAGGTGTCAAGCATCTTGAGAAAGCGCTGGTATTCGGGACCGCGCGGCCGCCAGAAGGTGACGCCCCAGTGGGGGACGATGACGGTCATGTTTGGGAACTGACGCATGACGCGCTCGAACTCGCCCGCATAGCGTAAGAAGTTGACGTGCCAGCAGATAGGCAGGTTGGTCTCCTGGCAGTAAGCGTAGACGGGCAGCATTTCTTCGCAATCGAGAGGGCGGTCGTAGAAATTGCCGTGGCCGGTATAGAGCTTGAGGCCCATCGCGCCTTCTTCGACGTATCGGCGCAGCTTGCCGACGGGGTCGGGGTCGCCGGGATGGAGGGTGCAGAAAGGGATGATCTTGCCGGGGTGTTGCCGGGCGACGTGGAGGATCTCCAGTGTGTTGGCTTCGTTGCCTTTGGTCGCTTCGTAGCCCTTGCCTTTGAGGGTGAAATCCGAACTGGCAACGAACAGCGTGCGCACGACACCGGTGCTTTCGGCGGCACGGAGGTACTTGTCGAGGTATTTTCGCGAGAACAGGTGCTCGTGGGCGTTGACCACTTTGAAGTCTCGAAGTCCCGCGTCGGACGGCGTGGTGGCGGGTTGGGCGAGGATGCTGAGGGGTCCGCCGCCAGCGGACGCTTGGCGGAGCTGTTGCCACATGAGCATGTTGGCGGCGACGAGTACGACGATCACGACGCTGAGGATCGCGACGACGCCGTTTCTCGATCCACGCTGTGGGGCCTGGTTCTGCTGGGCCTGGGTTTGCTTGGGCATGGGCAACTCCTTGGGAGAACCGAACAGCAAGCAGAATACACGATTGGCGGGGCGGGGGCCAAGGCGCTCGGCAAGCCGGATTGCCGTCATCACAGGGGGGGGCGCGTTCGTTGGTCTTTTGACACTGCGGAGTTGCGACACTAAAATACATTGGTTTCTCAGCCGCTCCGAAATCCCTGTTAGGGAAAGGAATACCCCATGTCTCGCCACTGTTTCAGGCCTCTTCTTCTGACGGCTGTGTTGGCTGCGCTGTTCCCGTGGGGATCGGCCGCCGATGAGTCCAAATCGCCCTCACCCGGAGCGCCCGACGAGTTTCGCACGTTTACCGAAGCGCTGGCGCCCGATTCGGGGAATCGCGTGCAAATGCGGGCGTGGTACGTCGAGGAGGAAGGTGCACCGCGTTTCGTCTGCGAGGTCTCCGGTGTGTCGACCATCAGCGACGCGCTGCTGCGTTTCGATCTGCTGGATGCCGAGGGTGGGCGCCTTAAGCGCGAAGAGAAGCGGATCTCGGTCGATGGGGCGCTTCGGCATTACGCGTTCGCGTGGGACGCGGCGGCGGCGGGTGTCGGCAACTACGAGGCGCAGTTCACGCTGGGCCGTTCACCCGGGGTAGTGATTGCCAAGCGCGACTACCGTGTAGAGCACGTGTCGTGGGCACGGTTGTGCGGCGCGCTGGAGCATTTGAGCGGCAAGATGGCGCAGATCGACGAGAGTCTGGCCGCGATGATGTCGGACGGAATCGCAGCGCCGTATGCCCGCGCCCGCGCGGGCATCGCGAAGGGATGTCTCGACCGCGCCAAGAATGCGGCGGCGCTGGGCGATTGGGACAACACGGTCGCGTATGTTCGATATTTGTACGGCGCCGTGAAGGGGTTGCGGGCGCAACTGACCTTCGCCATGGCCACGCCCGAGTACGCCGAACCAATTCCGTCTCCCGATCTCAGCACGTTGACGATTCGCGACGGGGCCTTCTACGCCGAAGGGCGCCCCGTTTTTCTGATGGGATATAATGGCGGCCAAGGCCTGCCCACGGCGGGCCTGGAAACGATCGCGGAGTGCGGGCTGAATCTGATTGCGTTGTCGATCGGTCCCCGCCGCACCTTAGCCGGGGATGGGCGGCGGGACAGTTTTTTCGACGCACTGGATCCCGTGTTCGACCATGCGCGCAAGTTCAACGTCGCCGTGGCGGTGTCGCTGAATCTGCCCGACATGCCCGGCGCAAACTCACCCGGCGGCGTACACCTGCTCGACGACGAGACGGGGGGCGCAAATATCGAGAGCCCTGCCGCGCGCCGGCTGATCGAACGCCATGTTAAGACGTTAATGCCCTACCTGGCCCGGCAGGAGATGCTCTTGGGCGTCTGCCTGACCGAGAATCCGCGGTTCCGGTTCCGCGCACCTTCCGTCAGGCAGGGCTTCCTAGGCGAGGTACGCGCGCGGTATGGCGATCGCCATGCCCTCAACCGGGCCTGGCACGCCCTGTTCGCCGACATGAACGAGGTGCGGATCGGCTGGGATTACCAGGTACCGCGGTACCAGGACAAGCCTGCGTACCAATACGACTGGCAGACGTACCACTATAGTCTGGGTGATGCCCAGATTCGGTGGCTGCGCGGGCTGGCGCGGGCGCAGGATCCGGACGTGCCGCTGATGCTGGCGGTCGGGGATGACGCCTTTACGGTGGGGGAATCGCGATATGGCGTAGACCGGGAGGGTGTCGCGGGCCAATTCGATGTAAGTGGCTGTGTAGCGGGTACCAACTGCTATGACACCACCTACGCCATGGGTTACCCGGGCTCACGGCTGACCTACGCGCTGCTGCGCTCGTTTGAACCGGACAAGCCGGTGTTCAACCTGTCGGACCGTCTCCTGGCCGACGAGAGTCTGGAAGCGCCCCCGACGTTTGCGTACGCCCACTCGGCGATGTGGGAGGCGGCCATGTCGGGGTTGAATGCGTCGGCGTTGGACATGGAGGACCGTTTCGGGCGGGCGCGCTGCCTGGAGGGTTACGCCACCGCGTGCCTCGATCTGAACCGGCTGGGCGAGATCGTCGTCGCTTTCCAGCAGACTCCCGCCGAGGTCGCCGTGCTGTGGAGCATGGCGTCCAAAATCTATCACGACGGCGACCCCTATCTGAAGACGGCGGCGTTTGCGTTCGAGGGCTGTTCGTTCGCCGGCCACAAGGTGCGGTTTATCACCGAGGAGCAGTGCGTCGCGGGTGGGCTCGATCGCGTGAAAGTGCTGGTGATCCCCGAAGCGCTGGCCGTGTCGGACGCGGCCTTCGGTGTCCTGAAAGACTACATGCAGGGCGGCCACATCGTCGTGCGGACGGCCACGTCGCCCATTCAGTTCGACGAACGCGGGAAGTCCCGCCGCGACATCATCAGCCCGTCGCAACGCACCGTGCTGGTGAGCGGGGAGAACCTGCCCACCGAGTACCTGCACGCCATGGACGCCGTGATGGGCTTTGGCGAGCTGCCCGACATCCCGCGGATCGTCAACGACCACAAGTACCCGCTGGAAGGCGTCAAGTCTCGATACGTCGAGTTGGACGGGCAGGGCTACCTGTACGTGCTCAACCTGCGCAAGCAAGCGGTGCGCTGCAACGTGGTTGGCGAACGGCGTAGCGGGCGTGACTTGATCCGGGGCCGCGATGTACAGTTCCCAACCGTGCTCGAACCGCTCGACCCGATGCTAATCCGTCTCGATGCCCCTGTTCCCCAGATGCTGGCCGAGGGCGGCGAGTGAAGAAATAGCGCAAACGGCCGGCAAAGGACCACCGTCATGATCATGCCCATCGAGCGGATTCCCGATTGGGACCAACGGCTGGCCCGGCAGGATGCCTTCTGGCAGTGCGAGATCATCGACCGGCCCGTCATCGTCATGACCTTGCCCAAGGCCGCACCCGTCCAACCCTGGCCCGTGGAAAAGGCATACGCGGAGCCCCGCGAACGATGGATGGACGTCGAGCGCGTGGTGGAATGCGCCGTGGCCGGGGCGCTCAACACGGATTGCCTCGGCGACGCGCTCCCGACGGCTTGGCCCAATCTCGGCCCGGAAGTCTTCAGCGCGTTTTTCGGCATGGAGATGGAGTACACGCAGGATACGTCGTGGGGAATCCCCAACCTCACCGACTGGGCCCAGGCGGATGCGCTGGTGTTTGACGAGGACAACTTTTATCGGCGGAAGCTTTCGGAGTTGACCGACGCGCTGCTGGCGGCGGGCAAGGGCTTGTACTACGTCGGCCTCAGCGACCTGCACGCGGGCGGCGACGGCATCGCCGCGTTCCGTGATCCGCAAGACCTCAATATCGACATGCTGACCGCCCCCGACGACGTGAAACGGCTACTGGCGAGGCTCGGGCCGGTGTACTTTGACATACTGGATCACTACTTCGAGAAGCTGCAGACCGCGGGGCAAGCGATCACCAGTTGGCCCGGCATCGTGTCGAGCAAGCGGTGGTACGTGCCGTCAAACGATTTCTCCTGCATGCTGTCGGCGGAGATGTTCGACGAGTTCTTCCTGCCCGGCATCGCCGAAGAGTGCCGGCATCTCGAGGCCTCCATCTACCACCTCGACGGCCCGGACGCCCTGCGCCACCTCGACAGCCTGTTGGCCATCGACGAGCTGAACGCGATCCAGTGGGTGTACGGCGAAGGCAATGGCGCGCCGTTGGACTGGCTGTCCGTCTACCAGCGGTGCCAGGAGGCCGGCAAAGGGATTCAATTGTTCAGCGTCGCGCCGGACGCACTTGATACGCTCATGGCCAACCTGCGGCCGGAGGGCGTGTGGATGTCGGTAAACGCGAAGGACGGCAACGAAGCGCAGGCCGTTCTCGACAAAGTCGAAACTTGGACATGAACGAACGCGAACCTTTCGCGTTGGATGGTGTCTAACCTCATCGAAGTCTCGAAACAACCATGGAGGACGAGTGCGATGAGAACTCTACGAATATTCGCGATTGTGGCACTGTGTGCGGGGGCGGGGGCGGCGGAGATTCCCGGGGCGGAAACCACGCTCGACGACCAGACGAGCGTGGCGGTGACGGCTTACAACAACGGCCTGGCGCTGGTGCGCGACGTGCGGGCGTTGTCGTTGCCCGAAGGCGAGGTGATGTTGCAGTTCATGGACGTTGCCCAGCAGATTCGCCCTGAAACCGTCAGCTTGCGTTCGACGGCGGCGCCGGGGTCGGTGACGATCTTCGAACAGAATTACGAGTACGACCTGATCAGCCCGGCCAAGCTGATGGAGAAGTACGTCGGTAAGCAGGTGCGGCTGATCAATATGGACAAGGACATCGGTTTCACTGAAGTGACCGCCGAGTTGCTCAGCGTCAACCAAGGTCCGGTCTACAAGGTGGG
Organism: Nitrospiraceae bacterium; assembly: GCA_011682535.1. GTDB lineage: Bacteria > Hydrogenedentota > Hydrogenedentia > Hydrogenedentales > SLHB01 > JAACEL01. The sequence continues at coordinate 13,082 of JAACEL010000031.1, forward strand.
CGATGAGATCTTCCTCGGCCATCCGGGCAACGTGGTACTGCCCGAGATCCCCGAGAATCTCATTGCGAAGCCTTCGCTGATCTGGACGTTGGGCAATCGCAAGACCGAACAGACGCTCGAGGCAACGTACCTGACCAACGGCATCTCCTGGCGTGCCGACTACGTCATCACCCTGGCCAAAGACGACGCGTCGCTCGACGTGGCCGGGTGGGTGACCATGGACAACCAGTCGGGGGCGACGTACCGGGACGCGACGCTGAAGCTGGTGGCGGGCGAAGTGAACGTGGTTGAGCGGGCCTTCAGGGCTAAAGGCGGGATGGTCATGCGCGACATGGCGATGGCGGCCGATGAGATGCCTCGCGAAGAGTCGTTCGCGGAGTATCACCTGTACACCATGCCTCGCAAGACCACCATCAAGCAGAATCAGTCCAAGCAACTGCGGCTGTTGTCGGGCACCGGTGTGCAGTGCGCCAAGAAGTACGAGTATCGCGGCCAGGCCCAGTTCTACAGCAACCGGATACCGCCGATGAAGAACGAGCGCGTCGGTGTGTTGCTCGAGTTCCGCAACGACAAGGCCAACCAACTCGGAATCCCCCTGCCCGCGGGCGTGATGCGCATCTACCAGGAAGACAGCGACGGGATGCTTCAGTTCGCCGGCGAAGACCGCATCGACCACACGCCGAAGGACGAGGACATACGGCTGAGGATGGGCAAGGCGTTCGACGTGATCGGCGAGCGCGTACAGACGGACTACCAACGCCTGAGCAACAAAGTGCATGAGGCCGAGTTCGAGATCACGCTGCGCAACCACAAAGAATCGGGCATCATCGTCGATGTGGTGGAGCCGATGCCGGGCGATTGGACGATCACGAACCAGTCGCATCCTTTCGAGAAGCGCGACGCGCAAACCGCCGTGTTCAGCCTGCCGGTCGAGAAGGACGGCGAAGTGAAGCTCACCTACCGCGTGCGCGTGCGGTATTGACAAGAAACAACCGGGCTTGGAACCGCCGGCCAACTCCGGTGAAACCTGAGGAGCGGAACGCGAGTCCATATTAGTGAGATGCGTTGGCCTTACCGCGCACTCCAGCCGTTTCGGACTTGCCGTTGTTCGCTGGCGAGCTACCGACTGTCCTCACTCAGCGGGCGCCACCGGAAGGTGGCGCCCGCGGCAGGCTCAGTTGCCATCAGAAGCTTGGGACGCGCCATAATACGCACCCGACGTTCGGGCGCACCCGACGTTCGGGCGAGAGGAGCTAGACCATGAAGGCCGTGATCATGGTGGCGGGAAAATCGACGCGGACTTATCCGCTGACATTGACCAAACCCAAGCCGCTGTTGCCGGTGATGAACAAACCGATCCTGGCGCATCAGTTGGACGCGCTGAAGGGCACGGTGGACGCCGCCGTGCTGGTTGTCGGATACCGGCAGGAGATGATCCGCGAGGCCTTCGGCGATTCCTACAACGGCATGGCGCTCGAATACGTCGAGCAGCGTGAGCAACTGGGTACGGGTCACGCGGTGCTGCAATGCGCCGAGCGCCTCGACGAGCCTTTCCTGGCGATGAACGGCGACGACCTCTACGCGGCCGAAGACTTCGCCGCGGTAGCGGCGGCGGAACAAGCCGCGTTGGTAATGTCGGTGCCCGATCCGCGGCTCTACGGCGTCTACGAAGTCGGCAGCGACGGGCGTGTCGTGCGAATCGTCGAGAAACCCACCGATGTTTTCTCCAACCTCGCCAACATCGGCGTGTACAAGTTCACCCCCGCCGTGTTCGATGTGTTGCGGCGTACGGAACCATCCGAGCGCGGCGAAATCGAGATCACGAGCGCGGTCCAGACGCTGGCGGACGAAGGCGACTTCCGTGTCGTCGAAACGCAGGGGTACTGGCTACCTATCGGCTACCCGTGGCACCTCCTAACGGCGAACGCCCACTTCCTGAACGAACGGCACGAGCCGATCGTCGAGGGCGAGGTCAGCCCGGCCTCCCACCTAAGCGGCGCGGTGTCGGTGGGACGCGGCACGGTGATTCGTCCCGGAGCGGTGATTGAAGGCCCGGTCTGCATCGGCGAAGACTGCACGATCGGCCCCAACTGCTTCATCCGGGGCAACACCTCGATTGGCAACGGCTGCCGGATCGGGCAGGGCGTCGAGGTCAAGGCGTCGATCCTCATGGAGGACGTCCACGCCGCGCACCTGACTTATATCGGCGACAGCGTTGTCGGCACGGGAACCAACCTGGGGTGCGGCACCGTGATGGCCAATTTCCGGCACGACGGCGCCAACCAGCGTTCGATGGTAAACGGGCAGCCGATCGACACGGGCCGCAGGAAACTGGGGGCCATCCTGGGCGACGACGTACACACGGGGATCAACACCTCGATCTATCCCGGCCGCAAACTGTGGCCCGGCGTATGCACCCGCCCCGGCGACATCGTCTCGGAAGATCTCTGCAACTAGCCCGGTGAGATATCCGGGCCTGACGCACGCATTGATGATACACTGATTGTATGATGGAGTCTGCATCCAGAACCGCGCTAAAGCGCCGCCGCTGGCCATGGATTGTCCTGGCGGTGCTGGTGGTGTGCGCCGGCGCGGGATGGATGATTGTCGAACGCGCGGTCGACGTTGAGCGCTATCGCCCGCTGGCTGTGGCCGCAATCGAGCGGGCGACCGGGCTTCCCGCGTCGATAGGCGCCCTCGACCTGGACCTCCTGCCGACACCCCACCTGAAGATCCTTGACATCCGCGTCGGGGAGGACGGTTTTCAAGCGTCGGCGCCGCAAGCGTCGGCGTCGGTGCGTGTCTCCGCCCTGGCCCAACGCCGCCTCGAAGTCGCCAGCGTCCGGCTGGAGGGCCTCCGCATCACACTTCCCGAAGACACGGCCCAGATCGGTGAACGATTCCGCGAAGTGCGTGAGCACATGTCCAGCGGCTCAGGAGGCGGTACGGGGCCGAAGGTAACGGTGGCCGGCGTGTCCTTCGCCGTCGATGTCGGCGCGATTCGCGCTCTCGGAGCCGAACTGTTTCTCGGCAACGCGACCGAGCCGGCGTACGTTTTCGACGTCGAAATGGACAACGTGTTGTCCGCATCCGTACCGGTTCGTGTGTCGGCGTCGCCGCCATGGCTGGGCCCGGATGCGGAACTGACCGCGGCAATCGAGATCGAGCCGGCGGCGGGGCCTTCGTTGAAAGGTAGCGTCGAAGTGCACCGGGCCGATCTGGCGGCGCTGACGGGTTCATCGCGACTGGCGGGTGCGCAGCTCGACGTGACGGCCTCGGTGGTGGCTACGGACCTCGACCGGGTCGGCGCGGAAATGACAGGCCGCGTGTCCGGCGGACCGCCGGCCTTGGCGGGACGGTTCTCCGCCGACGCATGGTGGGACAACGGCTCGATCATCGTCAACGACATCGAGTGGCAGTCGGACGCCGCGAATGCGAAAGCGGACTTGACGCGTACCCCCGACGGTCTGATTGCGTGTGAGATACGTGAGGCGTCGCTCACCGGGAGCACCGTCGCGGCGCTCGCGGCCTTTCCGGAGGCGTCGCGATTCACCCTGTCCGCCGACGACGATGCCGTGCTTCGGCTGAAGGACGTGCTCGTGGGCACGACGGAGGCGCAATCGTGGCGTTTCGCGCAGGGCCGAGCCGAGTTCGCCGGCTTCAATCTGGCCGTGGACGGTAACGAGGCGTTGCGGGGCATTTCAGGCGAAGCGTCGGTTGAAGAAGGCACGATCCGGTTGGCTCGTTTCGAGGCGGCCGGCGTCTCGCTCACGGGCACGCTGAAGCCCGATTTGGCGGGGCGCGCGGTGGCGGCGGAATTCGCCGGACGGGCGGACGTAACGCCTGAGCTGCTGGCCGCCTTTCAGATCCCAAAGGCCGTCCAAGGAATCGGCGGCGTTGCCCACATCCGGCGAGTGGCGGGCACGTTTTCCTTCGACGGCGGTTTCCCGGAGGATTTCGTCGCCGAAGGCGCCATCGCCGACGGACACACGGTCGTCGCGTTTCCCTATCTGTCCGGCCCCGTCACGTTCAGCAATCTGAACGGCAATGCCACGTACGCCGGTGGTGTGATCCGCGTGACCGGCCTCGAGGGACAGGGCTTCACGGTCGATTCGGGCACCTTCACGCCAAACTTCGCGGCCGGCACCGTCGAGACTACGATGTCGGGTGTGCTCCGGCTTGGCGAGGCCGACGTGCGCCAAGTGCTCCCGCTCACCGGGGTGCGCGAAATGGACGGCGTGGTTCAACTGAAACATATCTCGGGAACCTTCGGCGGCGAGGAAGGGGTCTCCGGGTTGGAAATCGAGGCCACAATCGAAGACGGCCGGGTCGCCGGCACGATATCGACGTATGAGGACGAGATCTCGTCGGTGACCGGCAGCGTCCAGTTGAGCAAGGCCGTGCTCGACATGGCACTCCGAGGCGAGTCGGCCCGGATGGGCACGATTGGGGTAGATGGTCAGTACGCGCTGGACGGCCGCATCTGGACTGGACAGGTCACTTGCGAAGTGGAGCGCATGGCGGCGCTAATCGCGCGCACGCCTGAGCAATTGCCCCTGTTGACAGCGCTGCTGGCCCCCTACGAATTGTCGACTTTCGACGTGCAGGTGGGCTTCGCCGACGCGGCCGGGGCGACCATTCAGGCGGCCCGCCTGGGCGAACCCAAGTTGGAGGGCCGCGTGGTATTGAGTCGCACCGAGACAGGCTGGCAGTTGCAGTCCGCTGATTGCTCCGCCAGTGTGCTGCTTGACAGCCTGGCCGCCCTACTGCCCGAAACACTCAAGGCGGAGGGCTTCGCGGCCGTAGGATTCCGACATAAACGCAAAGAGGCCACGTTTGTCGGATACGCCGACCTGACCGCGTGCACGTTCTCCGTGGGCGACTATCTGCGCAAGGCCCCGGACGACCCGCTGTCGCTGGCGGTGGACGGCACGGTGTCGGATGCGGGTTGGCTGGCGCATACCGCCACAGTGCGTTACGGCGGAATCGCCGCACCGTTCCGGCTCGACGGGACGCGTGTCTACACCGATGCGCTCGACATAGACGTGGCCGGGCTGGCGGGCTTGATGCCGGAGGGTACAACGGCGCGCGGCCGCGTGCGCGGATCATTCAACACGGCGCCGTTGGCGCTGGCGCTCCAACTCGACCAGGTGGCATTCGCGCTGGGACCGGAGCTGGTCGTCGACTCCGTCACCGGCGACATCGGTTACACGGACGGCCAGTGGTCGTGCCGCAATCTGGCCGTGCGGGGGGCCAACTCCGATTTCACCGTGACGGGCCGCATACGCCAGGGCGTATGGCAAGGACAACTCAACGGGCAGCAGGTCGATTTGAACGCCCTGTTGGCCATGCGCGCGGCGGCGGGCACGAAGAGCGAGGAAGCGCCGGCCGCGCCGACAGGAAGGTTCACCAGCGAACTCGGCGTCAACATCGCCAGGTTGCTGTACCGCCGCGGACAGATCGACGACCTCCGCGCCGACGTGATCATGACCCCCGAGGCCATCCGCGTGCCCAGTTTCTCGTGCCGTCCCTACACCGGCTCGGTGAGTGGCGCGGTGGATGTCTTCCATGCGCGCGGCGAAGCGCCTGCGCGGGTCCGGGCGCGCATGACGATGCAGGAGGCCGACGCGCGTATCATCGACGACTGTTTCTTCCCAGAACCTCGGCGGTTCTACGGGATCGTCACGGGTGAGTTGACGTTCGAGGGCCCGATAGGCCCCGCGCAGGAAGCGTTGAAGAACGCCAACGGCGGCTTCTCGTTCACCGCGCGGAACGGCTCGTTCGGCAAGCTGGGTTTCGCCACCAAACTGCTCACGCTGTTCCGGACGACAGAAATCCTGCGATTGCGCCTGCCCGCGTTGAAAGACGAGGGCCTGAGCTACGACACATGCTCAGGCGTGCTCAAGATGCAGGACGGCGTGCTCCGGATCGAGGGCGTGCGGATGTCGCGCCCGTCGTACGGCCTCGAGGCGCAGGGCGTGCTCGACTTCGCCCGGGACGCCTCCGACCTGACAGTGAACTTGGCCTTCCTGCAAGGCGTGCGCGGGCTGATCGAGTATGTGCCGGTGATCGGCAGCGCAGCGTCGAAAGTGGGCGGGATGCGCGTGCACGTCACCGGTTCGCCTTGGGATCCGCAGACATCGATCGAGCCGACCAAGAAGGCCGGCGACGACGCCCGTCAGACGGAAGACGCCGTGGTGACCGTAATCGAGGACGCCTTGGGCGCGTTGCTCAACCGCTGATAAAAAAGCGGGCTAGAGCAGTTTAAGAAATCCTGGATACGCAGATGCGCCAGTGAGGACAAGATCGGCAAAGAACACAACTGTAGGCGTAGCGGTGCTACGTCGAGGTTGTGTGACGCAGTCGGCC